>CALFXX010000050.1 GCA_937952975.1 uncultured Alcaligenaceae bacterium | reverse complement strand
CCCGAGGCGCCGCCTGTGACGATGAATACTTTGTTTGCGATGTCCATGATTTAACTTTGAGCAGAGTGAGACCGACGCTGCGCCTGAGCGCTGCGTCGTAAAAATTACTGAAGTGCGGCAGAGATGCGCGCTTGAATATCTTGAACTGAACCCAAACCGTGCACTTTGCGATAGCGTGGTGCGCTGGCGTCTGTTTCGGCCCAGACCGAGTAGTAGTCGACTAACGGGCGGGTTTGATTTTGGTAGACCGTGAGGCGATGGCGCACGGTTTCTTCTTTGTCGTCATCGCGCTGAACCAAGGGTTCGCCAGTTAAATCATCGCGCTCAGCGACCTTTGGGGGATTAAAGGTGAGGTGGTAGCTGCGCCCGCTTGCGGGGTGCACACGCCTGCCACTCATGCGCTCGATAATGTCTTGCTCGGGTACTTCGATTTCGATGACAAAATCTAGCCCGACCTTGGCGTGTTTGAGTGCATCAGCCTGTGGAATCGTGCGCGGAAACCCGTCAAACAGGTAGCCCTTGCTACAGTCTGGTTGTTGTAGCCGGTCTTTTACGAGACCGATGATCAGTTCGTCTGAGACCAGTCCGCCACTGTCCATGATTTTTTTGGCTTCAAGGCCGAGCGGAGTGCCGGCTTTGACCGCTGCGCGCAGCATGTCACCCGTCGAGATTTGCGGGATGCCATAGTGCTGGGTAATAAAAGCCGCTTGAGTGCCTTTACCGGCGCCTGGTGGGCCAAGCAGAATAAGCCGCATGAGAACTCCTGGTGTCGTAGATGAGTCGTAAAACTGCCAACATTATGCCGCATCGTAGCCGCACGTGCCCTGCACAGGGCTCAAGGCTTTCCCTGAAGCGGTCGTTTTGAGGCGGTCGTTTGGTCGCTCAACAGCTGCCTGACCCTGATCAGATCCTCTGGGGTATCGATGCCTGCGCCCGGATGCGCGTCAATTTTTAAAACCGTAATGGGATAGCCGTGTTCGAGTGCGCGCAATTGCTCGAGCATCTCAAGACCCTCAAGCACCCCGGTACTGAGCGTTGGAAAACGCTTCAGAAATTCGACGCGGTAGGCGTATAGGCCGATATGATGAAGCGCTGGGAAGCCAGGGCCAACAGCACGTTGTTCGGTTTTGAAGCCTTCGCGATCCCAGGGAATCGGTGCCCGAGAGAAGTACAGGGCACGGCTGCGCTGGTCGCACACAACCTTGACGATGTTCGGATTAAACAGGCTTTCGATGCTGGCGAGCGGGCTCGCGCAGGTGGCAATCGCAGCCTGAGCATCTTGCGTTAACTGCTCGGCGACACGATTGATCAGGTGGGGATCGATCAAGGGTTCGTCGCCTTGCACATTGACAACAATGGTCTGATCGGTCAGTCCTAACTCAGACGCTGCCTCGGCCAGGCGGTCAGTGCCCGACGCATGATCGATGCGTGTCATCAGGGTGTCGATCCCTGCTGCGCGGGCGGCATGCGCGATGTCAGCGTGATCGGTCGCAATCACCACGCGGGCGGCTTTTGATTCCAAGGCTTGTTCCGCCACGCGCACGACCATCGGCTTTCCGGCCAGGTCGGCAAGCATTTTTCCAGGTAAGCGGGTCGAGGCTTGCCTAGCCGGAATCACCACGATGAACGGCGCAGAGGCCTCAGCTGGCGGTGTCATCTGGGCCGAGGCTGCGCGCCTGATCTTCAAGCATGACAGGTACCCCGTCGCGTACCGGGAAAGCCAAACGATCGCCTTTGCAGATTAATTCTGTACGGGTAGCGTTGGCATAGAGTCGACCCTTGCAAAGCGGGCACACTAGCAGTTCGAGTAAACGTGTTTCCATCATCGCATTGTAATCACTCGGGTCGCGATTTTTGATGGCGCGCGGGCGGCTTTGTTAATTGCGCTGCGATTTGAGCGCCCCAATGCGGGTCAGAAAACACCGCTTCGGTGCGAACAACCCAAATACGCGGGTCGCGCAGTGTTTGGCACTTCACCGCATCTTTGGCGGTGATTAAAAGAAGGTCTGCCGACTGGGATTTGAAAAAAGCGGCCTCTAGAGGATGATGATCAGGTAGCCCGATTGTGGTTTGAACCAGAATCCCTGCTTGCTTCAGTGAATTAAAAAATCTATCCGGTTCGCTTATTGCCGAAATAGCAGTTATTCTTTTATTTTTCTGTAATTTTAAAAATTCGTATACGGATATATTTATTTTTCGATCAAGCGAATGAAGGCCTGTCATCTCAAGGTGCATTGTCAGTTCAGCGGGGTGTGAAGACGGGCGAAGGGCACCAGTGGCTCGATTTGTTGGGCTCTGCACTGCGTCATGGAGCTTGGGTAAGATCTGACGGGTGATCACGAGGTCTACGGTGGCCATGCGGCTTGATGGCTCGCGCAGCGGCCCTGCGGGCAACAACCAGCCGTTACCGAGCCGTCGGTCGTCTTGCACGACAATTTCAAGATCACGTGCCAGAGCCAGGTGCTGCAAGCCATCGTCTGACACGATGACATCAACGTCGGGGTAGGCGTGTAATAAGGCCTCGCAGGCGAGTGTGCGGTTTGGGTGCACGCTGACGGGGGCCTGGGTGAGTTCGCTGATCAAGGCGGGTTCGTCGCCCATGGCACTGGCATCTAGGGCGCCTAGACCAACGCGTGGCGTAGGCCCGAGTGCGATCCCGTAACCACGGCTAATCACGCCAGGGTGCCAACCCAAGGCTAAAAGTTGTTGCACCAGGGCGATCACCACCGGTGTCTTGCCGACTCCGCCCACGTAGAGATTGCCAACAATGACGACCGGTACGGGTGCGCGATACACACGCTTGGTGTCACCTTGGTACCAACGGCGTTTAGCAAAAACGTAGGCGCTGGCCATGCAAGACACAGGCCATAGCAGACGTGCCCACCACCCGCGCTTTTTCCACTGCTGGTGTAGCCAAAGGGCCGCTAAGGCCTGCAGGCGTGCCGTGTTCAATCGCCGGCCTGTGTTGCGAAGTGGACGCGGGCGATGCCAGCCTGACGCGCAGCTTGCATGCCAGTGACAACGAGTTGGTGCGCGGCATTTGCAGCGGCCCGAATCAGGACGGTGGGTTCTTGCTGCCCTTGGCTAGCTTGTGCGAGTGCTGCTGTGAGCGAGGCCAAATCTGGGTTGGTGATGAGCTGAGCGTTCACGGCAAAACGCCCCGACTCGTGAATACTCAATTCGATCGCCTGAACCGGTTGGCTTTGAGCAGAGGCTTGGGGCAAGGTGATGCTCAACGCCTGTTGACGCATGAAGGTGGTGGTTGCAGCTAAAAAAATTAACATGACCAACAGCACATCAATCAGCGGGATCAGATTGATTTCGAGCGGTTCGTGATCGGGAGTGCGAAAGCGCATAGATGTCGGCCTTTACTCTCGGAGGCTGTCACGTAGGCGGCGAGCCGACTGCTCGAGGCGCAGCAATAGGCCCTCGACGTGTGATTTGAAATAGCGGTGCGCGATGATGCATGGCACTGCAATCAGAATCCCTAAGCCCGTGTTATAGAGCGCAATCGAGATGCCGCGCGCGAGCTCGGTAGGATCTGAGCCGTCGGGGCGGTAGGCTGCGAAAATTTCGATCATGCCAACCACAGTGCCAAACAGCCCCATCAAAGGCGCGACCGTGGCAATCATGGCCAAACCAGAGAGGTAGCGATTCAGGGAGTAGGCGACATCTTGCGCAGCGTCTTCAACGCTTCGCCTGAGTTCGGCATCCGGCAGGTCACGGTGCACGAGCAGTTGCGCCAGAATCCGCCCAAGAGGCGAGGAGGCTCGAAGCTTGGCGATGACTTGTGGGTCATCCTCCTGCGCGCGTACGAGCGCCAGCACCTGTGTTGTGAGTTCGGGTGGGGCGATTCTGCGCGTTTGCAGACTCAGCAGCCGTTCAATGATGATGGCGAGCGCCGCCACGGAAAGTGCTAAGAGGGGCCAAATCGGCCAGCCAGCCTGATGAACGATCGATAACAAAACAAACCTCGCGAGTGGAGGGCGCAGAATACACGATGACTGAGGAGTCGTGGCAGCTGCTCAGGGTATCATCGTACGAGCCAGAGACAGGGCTTGGCAAGCGACTTTAGGCCGGATAAAACTATCCACAGGAGTTGTGGATAATTCTGTGTGCATCTTCCAAGAACGTGGAAAATACTAGCTTTTAGCTGTTTGCTCAAAAAACGATCATCATTTTGTAATATTTTTAAAGTTTCTTTAAAAACAGTGGGTTAAGTAGAGGCGTTGACTTGAAATCGCAGCTATTTAAATAATTTGTTATTTCACAATGACTTAAATCTAATTTACTTGCGCTGTGGATAGAAACTAAGCCGGAAGCCTTATGACAATTCGAAGTCAAGACACAAATGCAGTCATTACGCGGGATATCCTAACGGTCGCGCAGTTGAACCAAGCGGTTAGCCATTTGCTTGAGGACAGCTTTGATGCCTGTTGGGTTCGTGGCGAAATTTCTAATTTCACCAACGCCACCTCGGGACATTGGTACTTCACACTTAAGGATGACGCAGCTTCCGTGCGGGCTGTCATGTTTCGCAGTCGGGCGGCGACGACAGGATTTACCCCAAAGGCGGGGGATTCTGTCGAGCTCAAGGCGCGCGTGACGCTGTACGAGGCTCGGGGTGAGTATCAACTGCAGGTCGAGCAACTGCGTCGGGCCGGCATGGGTACGCTGTTTGAAGCGTTTGTGGCATTGAAAAACAAGCTGTCTGCCGAGGGCTTGTTTGCTGCTGAAAATAAGCGCGCACTAGCCCCTTATCCCAGGGCAATCGGTGTGATTACTTCTTTGGGCGCGGCCGCCTTGCACGATGTGTTAACCGCACTGGCCCGACGGGCGCCGCACGTGCCCATCGTGATCTATCCGTCGCTTGTGCAAGGGGCGGGCGCCGCACTACAGTTGCGTCAGGCGCTCGCGCTAGCCAACGCGCGACAAGAGGTCGACACGCTCTTGCTGGTACGTGGGGGCGGGAGTCTCGAAGATCTGTTCAGTTTTAATGATGAAGCGTTGGCGCGTGATATCGCCTCAAGTGTGATCCCTGTTGTATCGGGCGTTGGGCACGAAACCGATTTCACAATTGCTGACTTCGTTGCGGATGTTCGGGCGCCCACGCCAACTGCCGCTGCCGAAATTGTCTGTGGGACGCGTCTTTCGCAACTCGAACGGGTACTGGGCGCCCTGCAGCAGGCTGAACAATTGGTGGCTCGTCAGCTAGAGCGCTTGGCGCAGCGTGTTGACCGAGCAACACTCGGGCTAGTGCCTCCTAGTCAACGCCTGGCCCATCAACTTGAAAAGGTGGTCGGCCTTGGGCGTCGCGTGAGCTCGGCCTTTGATAAGCAGTTTCAACGCACACGCGCAAGACACGCCCACACGCAGTTGCGTTTGACGGGGCTGATGCCAGAGTTAAGCGCCTTGCGCGCGCGGCTAGAGTCCGCCGCAGCAGAGTTGGGCGCGGGTCAGCGGCGCTTGCTGGTGCGCGAGCATACGCGGCTCGAGAGCGTTGGGGCTCAGTTAAGGGCGCTCAGCCCCGAGCACACACTGGCGCGTGGCTATGCCATCGTGCGTACCGAGGATAAAAAAATCTTGAGGAAGTCTGCTGACGCTCAAATGGGTCAAGCCCTTGAAGTGACGTTAGCCGAAGGCGTGCTCAACGCAACAGTGACCCAAAGAGGCCTTTAACCCTGTTTGCAACAAGGATGGGCTTGCTGAGTGCTGAGCGTCCGATACAATAACGGTTGTTATTTGTCTGACCCTCATACAAAAGGATTTTGCAGCAATGGCCCATACGCTCCCAGCTTTGCCTTACGCCCTCGATGCTTTGGCACCTACCATTTCGAAAGAAACGCTTGAGTTTCACTATGGTAAGCATCATCAAACCTATGTGACCAACCTGAACAATCTGATCCCAGGCACAGAGTTTGAATCAGCTTCGTTAGAAGAAATCGTTAAAAAATCGTCAGGTGGCGTGTTCAATAACGCAGCCCAAATCTGGAACCACACCTTCTACTGGAACTCACTTGCGCCTGCTTCGGGTGCTGAGCCCTCAGGCAAACTCGCTGACGCGATCAATGCAAAGTGGGGCAGTGTTGCGGCCTTCAAAGAAGCCTTTAACAAGTCAGCCGCTGGTAACTTTGGTTCGGGTTGGACATGGCTGGTTAAAAAGCCTGATGGCTCACTTGACATCGTAAATACCAGCAACGCTGCAACCCCTCTCACAACAGCCGATGTGCCTTTGCTGACCTGTGACGTTTGGGAGCATGCCTACTATATCGATTACCGCAATGCACGCCCCAAGTACCTTGAAAGTTTCTGGACATTGGCCAACTGGGCCTTTGCTGCTAAAAACTTCGGTTAAGTCGACTCAAGTCTAAAAAAACCGGCCCTCAGGTCGGTTTTTTTTTGCGCTAAAGTAGCGATAACAACAATAACCCCAACAAATTGAAACAAGGATCTTTGTCATGGCCAATCAGGCTTTTATCTGTGACGCGTTACGCACTCCCTTTGGTCGTTATGCTGGTTCGTTAGCCCCGGTGCGCCCAGACGACTTACTTGCGGTGCCAATACGTGCGTTGGCTGAACGCAATGCCAACCTGAACTGGGCTGAGCTAGATGATGCCTTGATGGGGTGCGCAAACCAGGCGGGTGAAGATAACCGCAACGTGGCACGTATGGCCACCTTGCTGGCCGGTTTGCCTGTTTTGGTACCGGGCGGCACGATTAATCGTCTGTGCGGATCGGGCATGGATGCCGTGGGTACTGCAGCGCGTGCTATTCGCTCGGGCGATGCGTCGTTGGTGTTGGCCGGTGGTGTCGAGAGCATGTCGCGCGCGCCGTTTGTCATGGGTAAAGCCGACACAGCGTTTTCACGTAACGCTGCAATTTATGACACCACGATTGGCTGGCGCTTTGTTAACCGGCTGATGAAAGCCAAGTACGGCGTTGACTCGATGCCTGAAACCGCAGAGAACGTGGCAGATCAATTCAAGGTGTCGCGCGAAGATCAGGATCTGTTTGCCATGGCGAGCCAAGAGAAAACTGCTGCTGCGCAAAAGGCCGGCTATTTTGACAGCGAAATCGCTGTGGTTTCAATTGCACAAAAAAAGGGCGATCCACTTGTCGTGAGTCGTGACGAGCATCCTCGTCAAACCAGCCTTGAAGCCTTGGCAAAATTAAAAGGCGTGGTGCGTGAGGGTGGTTCGGTGACGGCGGGCAATGCTTCTGGCGTGAACGACGGCGCTGTGGCCATGTTGCTCGCCAACGAGGTTGCAGCCAAGCGTCATGGCTTGACTCCACGCGCCCGTGTCGTTGCCATGGCAACAGCAGGCGTTGAGCCTCGCATTATGGGTATTGGGCCAGCACCTGCCACGCAAAAAGTGTTGGCCTTAGCGGGTCTGACGATTGAGCAGATGGATGTCATCGAGCTCAATGAGGCCTTCGCGGCTCAGGGCTTGGCTGTGACACGCATGCTAGGGCTTGCGGATAACGATCCGCGTGTGAACCCCAATGGGGGGGCAATCGCCTTAGGTCATCCTTTGGGGGCCAGTGGCGCTCGACTCGTGATGACGGCCGTGCATCAGTTGCACGCCAGCGGCGGGCGCTACGCCCTGTGCACGATGTGCATCGGGGTCGGGCAAGGGATTGCCATGATCGTTGAACGCGTCTAAGCCCTGTTCAAGAGCGTGATGGGCAACGAGTGCCCATCACGCCGCTACGCTAATGCGCTACTGAATACCCGTGATTTTTTTGCCGGCAGTGATGCCGCGCTTGGCAAACCAGCCTTGTTCCATTTCGAGGGTGTAGCGCACAGGTGCGGTCGAGCAATGCGAGTTCTCGGTCATGGGTGCCATGTCTGCGATGTTGGTGATCGTACCGTCATCCAAAATAAAAGCGATCGATAACGGCAACAGGGTGTTGCGCATCCAAAAGCATTGCACGTTGGATTGTTCAAAGACGAACAGCATGCCGTGGTTGGGGGCGAGTTCTTTGCGATACATGAGCCCGCGCGAGCGCGTCGCGTCTGTGGCCGCGACTTCGGCTTGGATGCGATGCATCCCTGCAGCAAGCGTTTTAACAGGCAGAGGTGGGCCTGCTGGCGGAGTTTGACACAGGGCGTCGGGCACGTGAGCCATTAAGCCGATTGCAAAAACAAACAGCGCAGCCACAAGGCTGCGCTGCTTTAAAAGCATGAGCATCATTCGCATCTCTACTATCCAAGGGGTTATTCACCCCGATAGTTTAAGCCGCGGTTATATTTGTTGCTTGTTTGCCTTTAGGGCCCTGAGTCACTTGAAAAGACACTTTTTGGCCTTCTTTCAGGGTTTTAAAGCCGTTCATTTCGATGGCTGAGAAATGAGCAAAAAGATCTTCGCCGCCGTCATCTGGTGTGACAAAGCCGAAGCCTTTTGCATCGTTAAACCATTTAACTGTACCAGTGACCTTAGGGCCGTTGTTTGTAGCTGAATCCGACATTCCGCCTGCCTCTTTAAGCAATGTATAAACTGAGCGAAAGAACTATGATTTTTTGACTTATTATCATGGTTCTTTCGGCGTTTCTATACCCAAATATTCTTGAGTATGGCGAGATATTGAGCAGATTTACGCAAGACGTCAAGCCCCTAAGCCCAAACCAAGGGTAATACAGGATACGAAAGTGACATAGTTGTCACAAAAATGAATGTTTAAGCATGGATTTTGTTCTCTGATTATGACTACACGTACTTCTCTACCGCCAGATCTCGTTGTCGAGAAACTCACCGCAAAAACGGCGCCCCCGCCTATGTTCAAGGTGATTTTGCTCAATGACGATTACACGCCCATGGAGTTCGTGGTGCATATTCTTGAGAAGTTCTTCGGGAAGTCCTCTGAAGACGCTTTTAGAGTGATGTTGCAAGTTCACCATGAGGGCAAAGGGGTCTGCGGCGTTTATCCCCACGATATCGCTTCGAGTCGTGTGGCGCAGGTCGCACAGTACGCGCGTGCGCGGCAGCACCCTCTGCAGTGTGTGCTTGAACCCGCTGACGACGCCTGACCTGTGTGCTTCAAAACGCAGTGCAGATGTGAGCTAAAAAAATACAGTTTTGAAACGTTTTTTACTAGTTGTAACGCTTACGCCGCGGAAAGCATAGAATATGAATCAACGGTGTCACTGACGGAAGAAGGACGGAGGAATTGTGATTTCGCAAGAGCTTGAAGTTAGCCTACATATGGCGTTTGTCGAGGCACGTTCAGCTCGCCACGAATTTATTACGGTCGAGCACTTACTGCTGTCGCTGCTGGATAATGCGGCGGCCATCGAAGTGTTGAAGGCCTGTGTGGCCAATCTAGACGAACTTCGCAGCCATCTGCGTAAGTTTGTGACGGACAACACCCCGGTGATCCCTGCGGGTAACGAGGTTGATACGCAGCCTACGCTGGGTTTTCAACGTGTGATTCAGCGCGCGATTATGCATGTGTCAGCGGGCGGAGCCTCTAAGAAACCAGTCACAGGCGCCAACGTGCTGGTCGCTATCTTTGGCGAAAAAGAATCGCATGCGGTGTACTACCTGCAACAGCAGGGTATTTCGCGTTTGGATGTGGTCAACTTTTTGTCGCACGGTATTAGCAAGGCCTCTGCTGGCGAAGCGCCTACTCCCAAAGAACAACCTGGTAACGGCGAAGAGCAGGGGGCCGAAGCCCGTCAATCACCGCTTGACCTGTACACACAAGATTTGAACGCGTCGGCTAACGCTGGTCGCATCGATCCGTTAATTGGTCGCGAGCACGAAGTTGAGCGGGTCATTCAGACCCTTTGCCGTCGGCGTAAAAATAATCCGCTATTAGTCGGTGAGGCCGGCGTCGGTAAGACGGCGATTGCCGAAGGCTTGGCCTATCGCATCACGCGTGGCGAAGTGCCCGAAGTCTTACAAGACGCGCAGGTGTTTTCGTTGGATATGGGTGCGCTGCTTGCCGGCACCAAGTACCGTGGTGATTTTGAGCAACGCCTGAAAGGCGTGCTCAAGCAGTTGCGCAACAACCCCCAGGCGATTTTGTTTATTGACGAAATCCACACCCTGATCGGTGCGGGTTCGGCTTCGGGTGGCACGCTAGACGCCTCTAATTTGCTCAAACCTGCGCTGTCGTCTGGACAGTTGCGCTGTATTGGCGCAACAACCTACACCGAGTTTCGCGGGGTCTTTGAAAAAGATGCTGCGCTGTCGAGGCGTTTTCAAAAAGTCGATGTGCCTGAGCCCAGTGTTGCGCAGACCATTCAAATTTTGCGCGGGCTCAAAGGTCGTTTTGAAGAACATCATGGCGTGAAATATTCGAGTGCTGCGCTGACTGCAGCGGCTGAGTTGTCTGCGCGTCACATCAATGACCGCCACTTACCCGATAAGGCGATTGACGTGATTGATGAGGCGGGTGCAGCGCAACGCTTGTTACCGCGTTCAAAACAAAAGAAAGTCATTGGCAAAACTGAAATTGAAGCGATCGTTTCTAAAATCGCTCGTATCCCACCCCAAACGGTATCAAGCGACGACCGCAGCAAGTTGGCCACACTTGAACGTGATTTAAAAACAGTGGTGTACGGTCAGGATGGTGCGATCGAGGTGCTGGCTTCTGCCATCAAAATGGCTCGCTCGGGGCTCGGTCGCCCTGAAAAACCTATTGGCGCGTTCCTGTTTTCAGGGCCGACGGGGGTTGGTAAAACCGAGGTTGCGCGACAGTTAGCCTTCACGTTAGGGATCGAGCTGCTGCGCTTTGATATGTCAGAGTACATGGAGCGCCACACCGTATCGCGCTTGATTGGTGCGCCTCCGGGCTATGTGGGTTTTGATCAAGGTGGCTTGTTGACTGAAGCTGTCACCAAACAACCACATTGCGTGTTGTTGCTCGATGAGATTGAAAAAGCGCATCCGGATGTGTTTAATATTTTGCTGCAAGTGATGGATCACGGCACGCTGACTGATAACAATGGTCGTAAAGCCGATTTTCGAAATGTGATTTTGGTGATGACGACCAATGCCGGTGCTGAGGCGCTGAACAAACCGAATATTGGTTTTTCAAACACTCGCGCCAGTGGCGACGAAATGGGTGACATCAAGCGTTTGTTCTCGCCCGAGTTCCGTAATCGTTTAGATGCGATTGTGCCGTTTGCGCAGCTTGATCAAGCGGTTATTTTGCGTGTGGTCGATAAGTTCTTGATGCAGCTTGAAGACCAACTGCACGATAAGCGAGTCGATGCGAGCTTTACCGATGCACTGCGTGCACACTTAGGTAAAAATGGCTTTGACCCCTTGATGGGTGCGCGTCCCATGCAGCGTTTGATTCAAGATACGATTCGTCGGGCACTGGCTGACGAACTCTTGTTTGGCAAACTCGTTGATGGTGGCTCAGTCATTGTCGATGTTGATGCTGACGGTAAAGTGGTGCTGACGTTTGGCCCCCGAGCCGACAAATCTCAAAAGTCGGTATCTGGCTCTGACCAAGAAGCCGAGTTGGCGCATTGATGTTCTGTGGCCGATTCCCCTGCAAATGGGATAGACCCTTGGTTTAGTCATGCGCCATAATGCCTGTATGAAAAACCAATTGATGGCGGCGGCCCACTGATGTCAGCACCTGGCATGATGCTGGCCTGCCATCAATGCGGCGCTGCGTACCAGCGCCCTGTGCTTGAGCCAGGGCAGTGGGCACAGTGCGAGCGCTGTGATCACGTGCTTGAGACGTATGCCGTCTTTACGCCGCGTGCTTGGTTGGCGGTGATCCTCGCTGCGCTGCTTTGTTTTATGTTGGCAAACGCCTATCCGATTGCGACGCTTTTAATTTCGGGTCAGTCTCAAGCTGCGTCGTTTTTTGATGCGATTGTGATTACCTGGCAGGCGGGTTACCCCGAGGTCGCGGTGGTGTCCTTTGCCGCAGGCTTTTTGCTTCCTGTGGTGCAACTACTCTTGCTGTTGTGGGTATTTCTCGCTCTGTCTGTGGGGCATTTGCCGCGACGGTTTGAAGAGCTTGTCAGTCTGATTGATTTGCTCAAGCCCTGGTGCATGGTGCCAGTGTTCTTGATGGGGATTCTGGTGTCTGTGGTCAAGCTCGTAGGCCTAGCCTCGCTCGTGCCCGGTGTTGGGTTGTTTGCGACTGCGATCTCGGCAATTTTTGTGACAGCCCTGACACGGCTATCCGCTCAAAAGATTCGCTGCCTGGCGTATGACCACGGCTTGCCAGCACCGTTTGAACCTTTACCAAAACCTCCATCACCCGCGTCTTTTAATCGTACTTGGGCCTTGATCGTTGCAGCGGCCTTGCTATACATCCCCGCCAATCTGTTGCCTATTATGCAAATCAATTCGATTGCAGGGGATTCAGCGCACACGATCTTGGGGGGCGTCATCGAACTCGTTGGTATGGGTTCTTACAGTATCGCCGCTGTCGTTTTCATCGCGAGTGTCGTCGTGCCGCTGTTTAAACTCGTGTGTTTATCCGTGTTGGTGTACCTGGCGCAGAAACGCGCCGCTGGAGCGCTGCGAACCCGCACGCATCTGTATGAAGTCGTCGAGTTTATCGGTCAGTGGTCGATGCTCGATGTATTTGTGGTGATTTTGCTTTCGGCGCTGGGGCGGTTTGGCAATTTGTTGACGATTGACCCAGGCGGTGGGGCAGCGGCCTTTGCGGGTGTCGTGATTTTGACGATGCTCGCAGCGCTGGGCTTTGATCCGCGCTTAGCGTGGCGTCGCGCCGGCCACCGTAGGCATCTTTTGCCAGAGTCTGCGAAAATGGCGTCATCAAGTTAGTGTTTAGATCATCGCGCTTGCGGTGATCCGTAGCGCACGATCGTTTAGCCCTCGAGGTCTAGCGATCATTACCGTCATATGTTTACCAAGGAGCCCTGCATGCCGGAGCAGTCAGAGACAAATCAGATGCCCGGGCTGCCACGCGTCAGTCACCGCCCAAAGCGCAATCTTGGATGGGTTTGGTTGATTCCAATCGTGGCCGCTTTGGTCGGCCTGTCGATTCTATATCACAGCTGGTCTAAGCAAGGCCCGAGGATTTTTATTACCTTTCAGTCGGCGACGGGTCTCGAGGCAGGCAAGACGCAACTGCGCTATCGCGATGTGGTCATTGGTCTTGTCAAAGAGATTCGTTTAACGGACACCCGAGATAAGGTGATCGTTGAAGCCGAGTTGAACAAAGACGCCGCTGGGATGGCCAACGAAGCAACCCAATTTTGGGTAGTCAAGCCGCGCATTGGGATTAGTGGCGTCTCGGGGCTGTCGACCTTAATGTCCGGTGCCTACATTGA
>CALFXX010000049.1 GCA_937952975.1 uncultured Alcaligenaceae bacterium | reverse complement strand
CCGACGAGGAGGCCCGCGCCGAGGTAACCATGAACGCCTGTCCCGGCCAGGGCAGCTGTGGTGGCATGTTCACCTATAACACCATGCAGACGTTCATCGGTGTCGTCGGCATGCAGCCGCTGCACATGGTGGCGCCGCCGTCGGACGATTTCTGCACGCGATCGTAGTAGAGCGAACCGAGCAGGAGGTTCGCGTTCGTCGGGCTGACGTGACAGCCGAAGCCGTCGCCGCCGATCACGGCACCCGACTGCACGATGCCGCGCTGCCCGATGTGGCAATCGTCAAGGAAGCTGACGTTCGGATGGAAGACGGTATCGTCGCCGACCTGCGCGTTGCGACCTATACGGCTGCCGCTGAAAAGATGGATTCTGCACTTGAAGAGGCTGCTAAGACTCTGGGTGCCTCGCGTTATGCCATCCTGCGCGATGTCTGGATACCCGAGTTAGCACCGACAACCCTTGCTTGCGCTGCGATTGTGTTTGCAACCTCAATGGGTGCCTTTGGAACTGCATTCACGCTCGCTACTAAGTTTGAAGTGTTGCCGATCACAATCTATTCAGAGTTCACCAATTACGCAAATTTTGCGCTAGCGGCTTCGCTTTCGATCGCGTTAGGCTTGGTAACTTGGTCTGTGATGTATGTGGCAAGACGCTATTCACAATCCGCAACGGTGTTGCTCTAAGTCATGTCACAGCCGCTTAGCGCTCATCGCTTTCCCCTAACCCTTGCGCTGCTGACTATGCTGGTGACGCTTTTTATGCTCACTCCCATGGCCCTGTCAATCACTGCTGGCCTTGTGAATAATTACTCGCGTGGATTAGCCAGCGGCTTGACGACGCGCTGGCTTGAACAAGTATGGGAAGGCTATGGTGACACGCTATTTTGGTCGTTGGTGATTGCCAGTTCATGTACCGTCATCACCACGGTCGTGGGTGTGCCGTGTGCGTATGCGTTAGCACGAAGCCGTTCGCGCGGGGCGCGTCTGTTTGAAGAGCTCTTGACTTTGCCCGTGGCGGTTCCGGGGCTCGCGACGGGTTTGGCGTTGATTTTGGTGTACGGGCAGTTTCGCTATTTTCGGCAAAGTTTTTTGTTCATTCTGGTTGGTCACATTGTCTTTACCTTACCCTTTGTGGTGCGTACCGTAGGGTCCGCGTTCGCCAATCGCGAACTCATCTCACTAGAAGAAGCGGCACGTACTTTAGGCGCTGGGTTTGCGCATCGCTTATTAGGCGTTTTAATTCCCGCAGTCATGCCCGCAATCGTCGCCAGCGCTTTAATGGTGTTTACCTTGTCTGTCGGCGAGTTCAATCTCACATGGATGTTACACACACCCTTAACCCGTACCTTGCCCGTTGGCCTAGCTGACAGCTATGCCTCCATGCGTATAGAGGTCGGCTCGGCTTACACCCTTATTTTCTTTATTGTGGTGCTGCCGCTCTTGTGGGGCTTGCAGGTCATTGCCAACGAGGTGCAAAAACGCTATGGAACTTGAATGCACTTCAGTACACATTCGCCAGTGCGCCAAGACCTATCCCGATGGCACCCAAGGGTTATTGCCGTCCTCGCTTGACGTGCATCCCGGTGAAGTGTTGGCGTTGCTTGGTCCTTCAGGTTGCGGAAAAACGACTTTGTTAAGGCTGATCGCTGGACTTGAAACGGTTGATCAAGGCGGCGTGATTCGGTTTGGTACGCAAGAGGTGACTCAGGTGCCGGTCGAACGACGTCAGATCGGTATGGTGTTTCAACATTACGCACTGTTTCCACAAATGACCGTTCAGGCCAATATCGCATATGGGCTGCGATTAAGAGGCGTTGGCGATCAGCAACTCAAGCAGACCGTCGGTGAACTGATTGACTTGGTTCGCCTCAAGGGCTTTGAACGCAAGCGCCCCGCAGAGCTGTCTGGTGGACAGCGGCAACGCGTCGCGTTGGCGCGTGCTGTAGCCGTACGCCCAAAAGTTTTATTACTTGACGAGCCACTTACTGCCTTAGATGCCAAACTAAAAGTGACGCTGCGCGATGAGTTAGCCGATTTGCTACGCCGACTTGGTGTGACAACGATTCATGTTACCCATGATCAGCAAGAGGCCTTGGCAATTGCTGATCGACTAGCGGTGATGCGAAGTGGAAAAATCATTCAAGTAGGCGAAGGTGAGGCACTTTATCGAAATCCAAAACATATGTTTGTGGCTGAGTTTCTTGGCCGTATCAATCGTTTGCAGCGCACACCTCAAGATATTGTGAGTGACACCGTTACGCTGGCGCAGATAGCTGTACAGTGTCCGCATGGCCCTTGGCCCGACATTTTTGTACGGCCAGAAGATATTCAGTTGAAACCCTTAACCGTGATGCAACCCATCGCGCTGATTACCCAACGTAGTTTTCTAGGCGATCGAATTCATTACCGCTTAGAAGTCGCTGGGCAACCCGAACTAGCAGCTGAGGCGCATCGCGACAGTCCCTATCGTGTCGGCGAACGAGTCTCAATCACGATTGCCCCCGAACACTTCATGGCTTGCGAGAGCGAACAATGAGCACACTCTTTGTACAACTGACCGATTTGCATATCCGAGAGCCTGGCCGATTAGCGTATGGGCGCTTGGATACCGCACCGTATTTGCGTCGCGCGGTACAGACTATCGAGCAACTACGTCAACAACCTAAGGCCGTCGTGTTGACTGGCGATCTGACGGATTTTGGACGCCCAGCAGAGTATGCACATCTGCGAGAGTGCCTGAGCCCTTTAACCGTGCCGTATTACCTATTGCCGGGCAACCACGATGACGCGGCACAAATGCGCAAAGCCTTTCCTGAGCACACCTACTTAGGTGATGAAGGCTTTGTCCAGTACACCGTGCAACTAGGGCCCGTGCGTCTGATCACCTTAGATACAACCGTTGCCCAACAAAGCCATGGCGCACTTTGCGCTAAACGCTTAGCGTGGCTTGAAGAAACACTGAACGACTCCCGTGATATGCCGGTTGTCATCGCCATGCATCATCCGCCGTTCAAAACGCTCATTGGTCACATGGATAAAATCGGTTTGCTAGAGGGCGCTGCAGAGCTCGAAGAACTTGTCTCACAGCATTCAAACATTGAACGCGTCATTTGCGGTCACTTGCATCGTGCAATTGACGTACGGTTCGGTTCAACGATCGCGTCAACGTCGCCGGCGCCCGCACATCAAGTGGCTTTAGATCTTGACCCCGAAGCTGCTTCTCAATGGATACTCGAACCCGGCGGTTTTAAAGTGCATGCGTGGGATTCAGAGCGCGGCCTAGTCTCTCACCAAATGCCCTGTGGTACCTACGAGGGGCCATACCCCTTTCACGACGGCGGCAAACTGATCGATTAAATGTCAAGGCGCAGCACGTCACGCAACGTATCGGAAGGTTAGGGAGTGGGTGCGCAGAGCGCCTGGGTGGGCTGTCTTGTCTTGCCGAGGCTTGCGTAGGCTGGACGGATCAAGGCGACCCTTGTCTGAGCGAAGCGAGTTTGGGTCGCCGCCGTTCAGACAAGTGGGCAGAGGGTAGTCCGCAAAGCGGACCAAGACAATCTGCCCACCCAGGCGCTCTGCGCGCCCGCTCCCTAACCCTTAAAAACCGCAGCCAAAAAAAACCAAAAAAACCAAAAACAAACCGCTTAGAACGACAGCGTCTGCCCCTCAGTCATCGGAACGATCTTGACCGAGCTATCCTTCATTGCAGCCTGAAACTCAGCCAGCGTGCCAGGAGTCAAAGGATTAGAGTTGTAATGCATCGGAATCACCATCTTTGGCTTGATCCAAGTATTCAACGCAAACGCCGCATCCTCAGGATCCATCGTGAAGTTGCCACCGATTGGCATCAATACCAGATCAGGCTTGTAGCGCTCACTGATGAATTTCATATCACCAAATAAGCCAGTGTCACCCATGTGCCAAATTTTGAAACCATTTTCGAGTTCGATGATGTAACCCATCGCTTCGCCCGCTGGATGCGATTCATTTTTGCTCGTGGCAGGATTGTTCCAGACGATTAAAGAAGAATGCTCAGCCTGAACCGCAGTCACCTTGATGCCTGGCAGCGGTTTGACGTTACCCGTTTTATTAAAACGGTGGCCTAATTCTGCGGGGATCATGCCAAGCGTGGTGAGTGGCGTCACCATATCCGCCGGACCATACAGTTTGGTCTTGTTTAAAATTGCCAACGCAGGCGCATCGCCCAAATGATCAACGTGTGCATGCGTCACTAACAACAAATCGATTTTGCCTAACGCGCCCAGATCAGCCTTGTAGTTCGCAGGCGCCTTAGGGCCTCCTTTGATCCAAGGGTCGATCACAATCAGTTTGCCGCCAGGCGACACGATACGAAAGCCCGCTTGCCCTAACCATTGCATTTCAACTTTTGTACCCGCAGCAGCAGGTGCGGCGGCAGGCGCTTGCGCCGCGGCAAGCGAACTAAGCAAGAGCGTTGCTGCAGTGAGCGCAGCGGCGCAGGGTGCCTTTAAGAATTGTCTAATTTTCATGTCAGTCTCGCTGTAGGTTGATGGTCTACGAACTAAATACGTATATTGCTGCAGGGTACCCGTACGTCTCTTAAGATTGTGTCGAAAGACTTTTGCGCTTTTCAAACCAGGCATTCAGTTCGCCTACCAAGCCACGCCTGAAGGCGAGTACGCAAATCACAAAGATCAAACCAATCACAATGGTGACCGACTCGCCTAAGCGCTGAAACCATTCAATGCCCGTGAGCTTTGCGATTGCAGCACCAAAATCGCCTACCTTGTTTTCAAGTAGCACCACAATAAAGGCGCCCAAGACGGGGCCCACTAACGTGCCTAAGCCGCCGATCAGTGTCATTAAGATCACCAGACCTGACATCTGCCAGGTTGCATCCGATAAGGTTGCCGATACAAAAATGAGCATCTTGGTTGAACCCGCTAAACCCGCTAGTAACGCAGACAGGACAAAGGCGAGTAACTTGAAGCGCTCGACATCGTAGCCAAGCGAAATCGCACGTGGCTCGTTTTCACGAATCGCTTTTAACACCTGACCAAAGGGTGAATGCACGGTGCGCCAGATAATGAAATATCCCAGCACAAAGATTGCCATCACGACGTAGTACAGATTGAGATCGCTTTTAAGATCAATCAAACCAAACAAGGTGCCGCGCGGCACGCCTTGCAGGCCATCTTCACCACCCGTAAATTTTGCTTGTAGAAAATAAAAGTACACCATTTGCGAAAGCGCCATCGTGATCATCGCAAAGTAGATGCCACTGCGACGAATGGCCAGTGCACCCATCAAGAGACCGAGTACTCCTGCTATGGCGACGCCATACAGAATACCCAGTTCTGGCGAGAACCCCCAGGCTTTAATCGCATGCCCGGACGCATAAGCTGCACTGCCCAAAAAGGCGGCATGACCAAACGAGAGCAAGCCCGTAAAGCCCAGCAGCAAATTAAACGCGCAGGCAAACAGCGCGTAGCACATGATTTTCATGGCAAAGATCGGATAGATCCCGAGCATCGGGATCGCTGCCAAAAACACAGCAAACAAAACATAACCAAGTGCTTGACGATTCATTTTTCTTTTCCAAACAGACCTGCCGGACGCAGCAACAACACGATCGCCATGATGATGAACACCACCGTGCTTGAGGCCTCAGGCCAAAATACTTTAGTCAATCCCTCGATCACACCCAAACCAAGGCCGGTGACAATCGCGCCCAAGATCGAACCCATGCCACCGATCACGACGACCGCAAACACCACAATGATCAGGTTTGAACCCATCAACGGTGAAATCTGCAAAATCGGCGCGGCTAACACACCAGCAAAGCCTGCAAGTGCTACGCCAAACGCATAGGTAAGCGTAATCATCAAAGGTACATTCACGCCGAAGGCTTCAACGAGTTTAGGGTTTTCAGTGCCGGCACGTAGCAGGGCGCCCAAACGAGTGCGTTCAATAACAAACCACGTCACCAAACACACGACCACCGAGGCCAGCACGACCCAGGCACGGTAGTTTGGCAACACCATGAACCCTAGGTTGGTTGCCCCACGCAGTGCTTCGGGTGTTGAGTAAGGTTGCCCAGAGACGCCGTAGAAGCTGCGAAACAGACCTTCCATCAAGAGTGTGATGCCAAAGGTGAGCAGCAGGCCATACAAATGGTCAAGCTTGTAAAGATGCTTGAGCAAAAATTTTTCAATCAAGATGCCGAACAGGCCAACGATGACGGGTGCAAGTGCCAGCATGACCCAATAGTTCAGGCCAAAGTACGACAAGCCCATCCAGGCCAAGAAAGCACCAAACATATACAACGCACCGTGTGCGAAGTTAATGACGTTTAGCAGGCCGAAAATCACCGCTAGACCCAGAGACAAAATGGCGTAAAAAGAACCGTTGACCAAGCCAAGCAATAGCTGACCCAGAAAGGCTTGAAGAGGTATGCCGAAAATAGTGATCATTGTGAATCAGAACGCCAAGGATGCAGAGTCAACAAAATAAACCTTCGGTACGCCTGAGCGTGCCGAAGGTTTGATTGTGCTTACTTCTTGATAAGTTTGCAGGTAGATTCAGCAAGCGTGGTGTAAACCGACTCACCAGGCAATACCGCGAGTTGCTTGTAGTAATCCCAAGGGCCTTTTGATTCGCTCGGCTTCTTGACTTCCATCAAGAACATGTCGTGAACCATACGCCCGTCTTCGCGCAAGTAGCCGTTTTTGGCAAACATGTCGTTGATCTTGGTGGATTTCAGCCATTTCATTACGGTATCCGCATCGTCGCTGCCTGTGGCTTTAACGGCTTGCAAATAGTAAGAAACGGCAGAATAGTCACCGGCTTGAACCATTGAAGGTTTACGCTTGATTTTGGCTTCAAACTTGGCCGACCAAGCGCGAGTCTCGTCGTTTTGATCCCAGTACCAACCATCGGTGAACTGCATGCCTTGTGTGACATTCAATCCCAGTGAGTGGATGTCATTAATAAAAATCAACAAGCCTGCCATTTTCATGGTTTTGCCGATACCAAACTCGTTCGCAGCTTTGATTGAGTTGATCGTGTCGCCGCCTGCGTTAGCCAAACCTAAGATTTGTGCGCCAGAGCTTTGTGCTTGCAGCAAGAACGATGAAAAATCTGCCGAGTTCAATGGTGCGCGAACTTGGCCTTTGATTTCACCACCAGCGGCTTTCACGACGTTTGCAGTGTCACGCTCAAGTGCATGACCAAACGCGTAATCGGCCGTCAAGAAGTACCATGATTTGCCGCCTGCTTTCACAATGGCTGAACCCGTGCCGCGGGCAAGGGCTACCGTGTCATACGCCCAGTGAGCGGTGTAAGGCGAGCATTGTGAGCCGGTTAGGTCAGAGGCTGCAGCGCCCACTGCCATAAACACTTTTTTCTTTTCAGCAGCGATACCAGCCAACGCTAAGTTCACGCCAGAGTTTGTGCCGCCCATGAGCATATCGATTTTTTGCTGGTCAAACCATTCGCGTGCCTTTGCGGCTGCGACGTCGGCTTTGTTCTGATGATCAGCAAAAATCAATTCGATTTTTTTACCATTGATCTCACCGCCTGCGTCAGCGATTGCCATGCGAGCTGCCTCGATGCCGCCTGCGCCATCGATGTCAGAGTAGACGCTTGCCATATCGGTGATAAAACCGATACGAATAACATCATCAGAAATGTTGGCTAAAGCTGATTGTGAAACGAGGCCAAAACCGGCCAACATCAGCGAAGCACTCAGAGTGCGAAGTTTCATGTGGTTCTCCGAAATATTGCGACACGCAACGATAAAAATAAGGCGCCAAGCTGCAATGACGCCATCATACAAGCCAAATAATGACTAAACGCCTAGTAACTCGGTCAAAACACCTTGCTTGGACGAGAGCTCTGCGGCGTCAAAATGCTCGACAATTTGTCCATGCTCCATGACATAAAAGCGGTCAGCCAACGGGGCGGCAAAACGAAAATTCTGTTCGACCATCACTATGGTGTAACCCTTTGCTTTGAGCATTTTGATCATGCGTCCCAAGGTTTGCACGATCACGGGGGCCAGCCCCTCAGAGATTTCGTCAAGCAACAACAGATTAGCGCCGGTGCGCAAGATGCGTGCGACAGCCAACATTTGCTGTTCACCGCCCGATAGGCGCGTGCCAGGCGAATTGCGACGCTCAAGCAGATTGGGAAACATTTCGTAAATTTCTGACAGTGACATCCCGCCACCCAACGCGCCTACCGGAGGAGGTAGCAGCAGATTTTCTTCACAGGACAAGCTCGAGAAGATGCCGCGCTCTTCAGGGCAATACCCGACGCCCAATTGAGCGACTTTAAAAGTGGGCATCTCAATGGCCTCGGTACCACCGATTCGGACCGAGCCGGTTCGTGTGCCTGTCAGACCCAGGATCGCGCGCAGTGTCGTGGTGCGCCCAGCGCCATTACGCCCGAGCAAGGTGACGACCTCACCTTTATGTACAGTGAGGTCTACACCATGCAAAATGTGCGATTCGCCATACCAAGCGTTTAAGCCTTTGATTTCAAGTGCGGCGGCGCTCATGCGTGTGCTCCGACGAGTTCACCTTCAGTGGTGCCCATGTAGGCTTCCATGACCAAGGGGTCTTTTGATACGTGGGCGTAATTGCCTTCGGCCAACACTGCACCGCGTGCCAACACCGTGATGGTGTCTGCAATAGACGATACAACGTTCATGTTGTGCTCAACCATCAGGATGGTGCGTCCCACGCTGACGCGTTTGATTAACTGAGTGACGCGATCGACGTCTTCGTGGCCCATGCCTTGTGTAGGTTCATCTAGCAACATCAGTTCTGGTTCCATCGCCAACGTCGTAGCGATTTCGAGTGCGCGCTTGCGCCCGTAAGGCAGGCTGCCGGTGATTTCGTTTGTAAAGTTGCCAAGATCCACTTGTTCAAGCAAGGCTTGAGCGCGATCGTTCAATTCATTCAGGCGTTTGTCGCTCTTCCAAAAATGAAATGACATACCGGTTTGCCGTTGCAAGCCAATGCGGACGTTTTCAAGCACCGTTAAATGCGGAAACACTGCGGAGATTTGAAACGAGCGAATGATGCCTCGGCGTGCGATCTGCGCCGGACGATCGCCCGTAATGTCGACACCATTAAAGAGGATTTTGCCGCGCGTTGGAGGCAAAAATTTCGTTAATAAATTAAAACAGGTGGTCTTGCCGGCACCATTCGGGCCAATCAAGGCGTGAATCTGACCCCGCTGAACACTGAGCGAGACGTCGTTGACCGCCACAAAGCCTTTGAATTCCTTGGTGAGATTGGTCGTCTCAAGGATGATGTCTTTCATGCGTATGCGTATCTTTGCGAGTAGAGTATTTTTGGATGCGAGCGCGCATTATGACGCAAGTGCAGCAAAAGCTGAATGCGGGTTTGTCATAGGTGGCGTTAGTCTTAGTAACAACCCTTAGTCATGGCCCGTTCGTACGAGTCGCCCAAGCTCCGGGGCGAAGTCACCTTGGGCGGCTAAGACATCTGGGGCGTCAGGCTTTGGTTTTTGGCCGGTATTCGCACAAATCGGCGATGCCGCATTGCGGGCATTTTGGGGTGCGCGCCACGCAAATGTAGCGGCCGTGCAAAATCAGCCAGTGATGCACGTTGAGTTTGAACTCGTCAGGTACAAATTTTTCTAGGCCTTTTTCAACCGCGACAACGTCTTTGCCTGGTGCGATTTTTGTTCGGTTTGACACCCTAAAAATATGGGTGTCGACCGCAATGGTGGGTTGCCCGAAGGCGGTGTTCAACACCACGTTAGCTGTTTTGCGACCCACTCCGGGTAAGGCTTCAAGGGCTTCGCGGGTTTGTGGAACCTTGCCGTTATGCTGGTCTAGCAAAATCTGGCAGGTGGCGAGTACGTTCTTAGCCTTAGTTTTATACAGTCCGATCGTCTTGATGTAGTCAGCAAGTTTTACCTCGCCTAGTGCAAGCAAACCCTTTGGTGTGCCGTGTTTGGCAAAAAACTTTTGCGTCGCCAGATTGACTGCTTTATCCGTTGTTTGCGCCGAGAGCAGCACAGCAATCAACAATTGAAAATCACTTTTGTATTCGAGCTCAGTTGTGGGGTGCGGGTCTGCAGCCTGCATACGACTGAAAATCTCACGTCGTTTTTCTGGATTCATAGACTATGCCTGTCCGTCATTAAATTGCTATCTGGGTAAAGCGTACTCAGAGCGCTAAAGGAGAACGCCGGGATCACGAGGATCACACGGCTACCGGCCTGGCTGCGCGGCACGTCGCGCGCGTGCACGCGCCAGAGCCTGTGCGATTGCCGCCTGCTTGTCTAGGTGATCGGCTGCGACAACCTCTTGCGTTGCGATCGCTGGCGAGGCGCTCGCGGCAGACGCGCTGATATCGGTCGACTGTCGAAGCGACTCAGGCTGTTGCGCCAAGCGTCGCTGCCGCATCTCAAATTGTGTGCGTGCACGTGTCGCGTCTTGCGGTGTCCAGGTGCGAGTTGGCTTGACCGGAACCATCGAGATGCAATCCACTGGGCAGGGGGCGACGCATAAGTCGCAGCCTGTGCATTGCTCAGGCAAAACCGTGTGCATCAGTTTTGAAGCGCCGATGATGGCGTCGACTGGACATGCTTGGATACATAAGGTGCATCCGATACAAAATTGTTCATCGATAACCGCAACCCGAAGCGGTTGATGTGTGCCGCAAGCCGTGTCGAGCTCAATCACGGGCCGCTTGAGCAAGTTTGCTAAGGCAACGATCCCCTCGTGCCCTCCCGGAGGGCAGCGGTTAATCGCAGCCTCGTCCAGAGCAATGGCCTGGGCATACGGTTCACAGCCTTGATAGCCGCATTTCGTGCACTGCGTTTGAGGCAATAGGGCATTGATGCGTTGAGCAAGCATGGTATCGAACAATTGAGCTCGCGCAACCTGAGCGAGCCACCTGAGAAGAGTGCTTTGAAAAAAAACTAGTATTTGCGCACGAACTCTGCGATTTGAGGGCAGATTGTCGTGCGCCAGCGACGACCGGCAAAAATCCCGTAATGTCCACACTCAGGCGCGGTGTAGTGCTGTTTGCGCTTGGCCGGAATCCCTGAGCATAAATCTTGTGCCGCGCGCGTTTGCCCTTCGCCTGAAATGTCGTCAAGCTCACCTTCGATTGTGAATAAGGCGACTGTTTTAATGTCACTTGGGGTCACCAATTGACCATCAATCTCCCAAGTGCCATTGGGCAAAGCGAACTCTTGAAAGACCGTACGAATCGTATCCAGATAAAACTCTTCTGACATATCGAGCACTGCGTTGTACTCGTTATAAAACTTGCGATGCGCTTCGGCGTCTTCGTCGTCGCCGCGTAGTAAGTCAAGATAAAAATCGTAGTGAGACTTAAGGTGCCGGTCTGGGTTCATCGACATAAAGCCAGCGTGTTGCAAAAAGCCCGGATAGACGCGTCGACCCGCGCCTGGGTACTGGGCTGGCACAGTATGGATGAGCTTTTGTTCGAACCATTCAAACGGCTTGGTTGTCGCCAGTCTATTGACTTGAGTCGGCGAGCAGCGGGGATCGATCGGTCCGCCCATCATCGTCATTGTGCGCGGCAGGCAAGGGTCTTTGTTCGTGGCCATCAGTGAGACGGCAGCTAAGGCCGGCACTGTGGGCTGACAGACCGACATCAGATGGACGTCAGGACCTAAATGACGCATGAATTCTTGTAAATAACAAACGTAGTCGTTCAGGCTGAAGCCACCTTTTGATGCGGGCACCATGCGCGCATCGATCCAGTCTGTGAGATAAATCTCATGGTTCGGCAGCAGGGCACGAACGGTGTCACGCAACAGCGTTGAGTGATGCCCTGACATCGGTGCCACCAGTAAAATCGTTGGATCTGCTTTGCGCGCCTTGGCTGGCAGATCACGGGTAAAGTGCAGCAAATGACAGAAAGGAAGCGCGAGCGCCACCTCTTGATCGACCGCGACTGACTTGCCGCCGACCTCAGTGGTTGGAATCCCCCAGGCGGGCTTTTCGTAAGATTTACCGAGGCGATAAATGAGCTCATAACTGGCAGCGACTTGCCTGGCCAGCGGTGTGTAGGCAAAGGGGCTTGCCGCATGCGTGAATAATTTGGCGTTGATTTCGCTGAAGTGGGTGAGCGGTGCCATCAGGGCGCGCTGCATTTCATGCATTTGATAGAGCATTGAGCGAATCCAGTTGTGAGCTTGAGGATTTGATTATCACCTGATCTGAGCGGGGTATGCTTGATTTGATGTTTTTTTGTGTTGCAATGCAGCAAAATGTCGTGTTAGTGCCACGGGTTGCATAATTTGGCTCTAATTACCAGTAGTTTTCAACGGCTAAATTGCCGGCGACGCCACGCCTGCCGGCCGCAAAATCGCGTTCACTGAGTAAGCCACGCATCTCTGTCACCATCGCCGGATTGCCGCATAACATGATCCTAGAGTGACTTGGGTCAAGTTTGCAGCCAACGCGTTGTTCAAGCTCGCCGCTACTCAGTAGGGTCGTGAGACGGTTGGGCGAGAGGCCTGTTGAGCTTACTGAGGGTGATAAGTCTTGTGTCAGCGGTTCTTGTGTGGTCACGGGTAGGTACGTGAGCTGCCCGGGGTACCGCTGCATCAGTAATAAAAGCTCGTTTCGGTAGGCTAACTCAAAGGCAAGACGTACGCCGTGCACCAAAACGATGCGTTTAAAACGCTTGAATGTACCGGGGTCGCGAAGCATCGATAAGTAGGCAGACAGGCCGGTACCAGTGGCTAGCAGCCATAAGTCTTCTCCGTCGACAAAGGTATCGAGGGTCAGAAAACCAAAGACAGTGTTGTTAATCCAAAGCGCCTCGCCAACTTGGAGTTGAGCCAGCGGCGGGCTGAATTTGCCGTCTGGCACGACGACCGAATAAAACTCTAGTTGATTTTCGTCTGGGCCAGACACCATTGAGTAGGCTCGCCATTCGTTCGGAGTCTCGGGGGCGTCGGGATCAAGCGCAAGCCCAAGCCTGGCGAACTGTCCTGGCACAAACCTGAAGCCTGGCGGCCGCGTCACTGTCAAAGAGAAGAGCTTTTCTGTGTTCCAGACCGTTTTATGGATCACCGTCTGCTTTGAGTAGCGAGCGACGGCAGCGGTGGCGGGTGGTTGATTCAATGCCATGCACGTACCGCCGACAAGACGCGAGTCAATTACCGCTCAAGGTGCTTGAGTTTGTCGGGCACGTCAAGCCAGTCATCTGCATCAGCCAGAGGGCCTTTGCTGCGACTAATGCTTTCAAAGAGTGGCGATAACTCAGCGTTTAGCGCAATAAATTTGATCTGATCCTGAGGCACGTCTTCTTCGGCAAAAATGGCGTTGGCTGGGCATTCGGGGATGCAAACTGCGCAATCAATACACTCGTCGGGATCGATGACCAAAAAATTTGGTCCTTCGCGAAAACAATCGACCGGACAGACGTCGACACAGTCAGTAAATTTGCACTTGATACAGTTTTCGGTCACTACGTGCGTCATGTCGTTTACCAAGAAGCGTTTGAGTAAAAAAAGTATTTTACCTAAACCATCTCCCTTGTGTCGGGATACCCGTTTTATCAATACTGTCTGTGCTAAGGTTTTAGAAAGGTTGGGACACTCATGGTTATCAAATCACTACTTGATACAGATCTTTATAAATTCACGATGATGCAGGTGGTTTTGCATCATTTTCCGGCGGCTCAGGTTGAATATCGCTATAAATGCCGCACGCAAGGGGTGAATTTGCGTCCGTACCTCGATGAAATACGGCAAGAAATCCATGCGTTGTGTCAGTTACGGTTCGAGCCCAACGAGCTCGATTACCTTAAAAGTTTGCGCTTTATCAAAAGTGATTTCATCGATTTCTTAGGTTTATTTCACCTGCCCGAGAAGTGCATTGAGGTCTCTGAGGGCGAGTTGCCTGGCGAAATTGCCATTTCAGTCAAAGGCTCCTGGTTACACACGATTTTGTTTGAAATCCCTGTGCTGGCTATCGTCAACGAGGTTTATTTTCGTAACGTCTGCACAGACCCTGACTGGGCCGAGGGCCGCAAGCGCTTGCAAACTAAGATGAAATTGGTGCTTGATGCGACCGATTTGGCTGAGTTTCGCGTGGCCGAGTACGGTACGCGCAGACGGTTTTCGCATGTCTGGCACGAAGAAGTCGTGACCACGATGAAAGCGCAAATGGGCGAACATTTTGCCGGAACCAGCAATGTGTGGTTCGCGATGAAGCATGGCGTCTTGCCGTTGGGCACGATGGCGCACGAATATTTGCAAGCTTGTCAGGCGCTCGGGCCACGGCTGCGCGAAACGCAGGTGTTTGCCCTTGAAACTTGGGCCAAAGAGTACCGTGGCGACTTAGGGATTGCGTTATCAGACGTTTATGGGCTTGAGGCTTTTTTACGTGATTTCGATATGTACTTTTGTAAGCTGTTTGATGGTGCTCGCCATGACTCTGGTGACCCCTTTGAATGGGGTGAGCGCATGATTGCCCACTACACCGCCAACCGCGTTGATGCGCGAACCAAGACCCTGATTTTTTCGGATGCGTTAACATTTCCACGCGCGATTGAGTTGACGCGTCGTTTTGCAGGGCGTTGCCGTACAGCCTTTGGCATTGGCACCAACCTGACAAATGATTTGGGACACGAGCCACTGCAAATCGTGATGAAAATGATTCGCTGTAACGGGCAACCCGTGGCTAAAGTCTCAGATGCACCCGAAAAAACGATGTGTGACGACAAAGCGTACTTAGCGTATTTGCGTCAAGTGTTTGAACTTCCTGCGGCCTAATTGATTCAAGGATTTTTATGAGTAACATTCATCGAGTAAACGTTGGTAAGCGTCTGTCTGACATGGCTGTGCATAACGGTGTTGCCTACTTGGCAGGTCAAGTGGCTGACGACACGACTCAGGATATCACTGGCCAAACAGGGCAAATCCTCGCGGTCATCGACAAGCTTCTGGCAACAGCGGGCACTGATAAAACCCGTATCCTGATGGCACAAATTTTTGTTGCCAACATGAAAGAGTTTGATGGCATGAACAAGGCCTGGGATGCTTGGGTCGCAGAGGGGAACGCACCACCGCGCGCAACGATCGAAGCGCGTTTGGCAAGCGCCGACTACAAAGTTGAAATTGTCGTCACTGCTGCGGTTTGATGGTTCACCACTGAATGGTCTACGTTGTCTAAGGTCTCTACGGCAGATCTTCATACATTGATCAGCGGCTTGCTGCCTGCTGATCAGTCTTTGGTGCAGCGTGCGCTCGATTGGGTAACGCCTAAGCTATCCGAGCAAGTGACGGGTGGCGGCGAAACTTTGTTGGCGCATGCCCTGGGCTCAGCCAAAATTCTTTCAGATATGCAGGCCGATGCAGCGACGCGTGTTGCGGCATTATTGATGTTTATCTCTGAGACGAGCGAGGCACTGGGGCCAAAGTCTCGTGCCGTCGATCCAGTTTCCGAGCGCTTTAGTCCTGAGGTCGCCCAGTTAGTTCAGGGGACGCAGGCATTGTCGCGTCTGGGTTCGCTTGCCAGTGGCGCGACTTACGGTGCGCTGGATTCAATCGATCAAAAAGAAATGTTGCGCAAAATGCTGTTGGCGATGGCAGCCGATTTGCGCATTGTGTTGATTCGCCTTGCTTCGCGTCTGCAAACACTACGTTGGCTTGCAACAGAGAAGCGACCCTGCGACCCGATGCTCGCGCGCGAGACACTCGATTTGTACACGCCACTGGCCAATCGGTTGGGCATTTGGCAGATCAAGTGGGAGATGGAAGACCTTGCCTTTCGTTTTACCGACCCTCAGCGTTATAAAGAAATCGCCAAATTACTCGAAGAAAAACGCATTGAGCGTGAAGATTTTATTGCACAGACTGTTGAACAATTGGCGCAAGGGCTCGCTGCGCGAGGGATCGTTTCTGAGGTGTCAGGCCGACCGAAACATATCTACAGTATCCATAACAAAATGCGCGCCAAGCAATTGGCTTTTGGCGAGTTGTACGATGTGCGCGCCTTGCGGGTGATTGTTCAAGACGAGCGCGAGTGCTATGCCGCACTTGGTTTAGTACACGAGTTGTGGGTGCCGGTGTCTGACGAGTTCGACGACTACATCTCTCGGCCTAAACCCAACGGTTATAAGTCGTTGCACACCGTTGTGGCCGATTCTGCCGGACGACCTTTCGAAGTGCAGATTCGTACCCGCGCCATGCACGAGTTTGCAGAGTTTGGCATGGCTGCGCATTGGCGCTACAAAGAAGCCCGGCCGCATGCTGGGCAGTCAGGGGCCGGCCCGGCCCCTGCTGTGGCTGAATACGATCGGCAATTAGCCTGGATGCGTCAGCTATTGGCCTGGAATACCGAGGCCGGTGCACAGTCTGATGAACCGCAGCCGAGCAAGCCACGTCGGGTGGTGCAAGACCGCATTTATGTGTTGTCACCGCAGGCACGTGTGATTGAGTTGCCAATCGGTGCGACGGCAGTGGATTTTGCTTATCACCTGCATACAGACCTTGGCCATCGCTGCCGGGGTGCGCGGGTGGACGGGCAAATGGTGCCGTTGAGTACACAGCTGCAAACTGGTCAGACAGTCGAAATCGTCACCACCAAATCAGGTGGACCTTCGCGCGACTGGCTCAACCCGCAGTTGGGTTTTTTGGCGAGCCCCCGTGCGCGCGCCAAAGTGCGGGCCTGGTTCAATGCGATCGAGTTGGCCCAACGTACGACACAGGGTCAGGCCTTGGTTGAAAAAGAACTGCAGCGGCTAGGTAAGACGGCAGTCAACCTAGAGCAACTAGCCCAACAGTTGGGTTTTGCGCGGGCGGACGATTTATATGTGGCCGCAGCAAAAGAAGAGTTTAGTTTGCGTCAGATAGACGCCGTGTTGCAACCAGCGGCGCCAGAGCCCGACTTAAGCACCGCAGACTTGATGGCGCAGGCGCTGCGACCAGAAAGCAAAGGCGACTCAGGTAAAGGTAACGTCTTGGTTGTGGGTGTGGGCTCCTTGTTGACACAATTGGCGCGCTGCTGCCGTCCGGCACCACCCGATGTGATCCAAGGGTTCGTCACGCGGGGGCGGGGCGTATCGATTCATCGCGCGTCATGCAGTACGTTCGCAGATTTAAGTCGCCACCAGCCCGAACGGGTCATCGAGGTGGCATGGTCTGCGGCGACCCCCGGGGCGCTTTATCCTGTTGAGATCATTATTCAGGCGCAAGACCGCCCCGGGCTGTTAAGAGATTTGTCTGAAGTGTTCGCGCGCTTGCGCTTAAACGTCATTGCAGTCAACACCCAAACCAAGGCATCCATCGCTTACATGGCGTTTACCGCCGAAATTCGCGACGGTACCGATTTGCAATACGCGCTGAGCGCCCTCAGTGAAGTCTCTGGTGTGTTTTTGGCACGTCGACGGTAGCCAAAAATGCGTTTAGGCATGTGGTTTAGTGCATTTTTTTGGTCGCCAGACTGCTAAACTGAGTGCTTTCGTGCCAAATGTATCCTGCTGCCCCGTTGGGTGGTTGTGGTGGCGCAGAACGCGTTGGGCATATGGTTGCCCGCGCAGCTTGGATTATTCCGGAGCTCTGATCTTGAAACCTTATGATTTTCCTGATGCAAAAGGTCATTTTGGCCCATACGGCGGAGTGTTTGCAGCTGAAACCCTGATGCAGGCGATCGAAGAATTGCGCTTGTCATATGACAAATATCGCAACGACCCTGATTTTGTGGCTGAATTCGAATACGAACTCAAGCATTTTGTCGGCCGACCCACGCCCGTCTATCACGCCCGTCGCTGGTCAGAAGAGCTCGGCGGCGCGCAAATCTGGTTCAAGCGCGAAGATCTCAACCACACTGGCGCTCATAAAATCAACAACAGCCTAGGCCAGGCACTGTTGGCGCGCCGGATGGGTAAAAAACGCATCATCGCTGAAACCGGTGCTGGTCAGCATGGCGTAGCCACGGCCACGGTGTGCGCGCGCTATGGCATGGAATGCGTGGTCTATATGGGTATCGAAGACGTCAAGCGTCAGTCGCCCAACGTGTTTCGTATGAAGTTGCTCGGAGCAACCGTGGTGCCGGTCACCTCAGGTTCACGCACACTCAAAGACGCCTTGAACGAAGCCATGCGCGATTGGGTGACCAATGTGGATGACACGTTCTACATCATCGGTACCGTTGCAGGTCCCCATCCCTACCCAATGATGGTGCGAAATTTTCACTCGGTGATCGGTAAAGAATCGATTGAGCAAATGCCTTTGTATGCCGGCAAGCAGCCCGACTATGTGCTGGCTTGTGTAGGGGGTGGTTCAAACGCCATGGGTATTTTTCATCCTTATATTCCTTACGAGCAGACCAAGTTGGTTGGTGTCGAAGCGGCTGGTGAAGGCGTTGAAACCGGCAAACACTCGGCCACACTCTCAGCGGGCAAAGTGGGTGTATTGCATGGCAACCGCACCTACGTTTTACAAGACGAAAACGGTCAGGTTGCTGAAACGCATTCGGTGTCGGCGGGTCTTGATTATCCCGGTGTAGGCCCTGAGCATGCCTGGCTAAAAGATAGTGGCCGTGCCTCGTACGTTAGCGTCACCGACGACGAAGCGCTCGAGTCTTTTCACCACTGCTGCCGTATCGAGGGCATTATCCCGGCACTCGAAACGTCTCATGCACTGGCCTATGCGGCCAAGTTGGCGCCGACGCTGTCTAAAGACAAGGTGATCCTGATTAACTTGTCAGGCCGTGGCGATAAAGATATCAACACTGTGGCGCAACGCGCTGGCATGGTGCTTTAAAGGTTTTTAACTTAATGACTCAATACCCAGATCGCATCGCAGCCGCGTTTGCACGCGCAACTGAGCAAAAGCGTGCAGCACTTGTTCCTTACATCGCGGCCGGTAATCCGCTGCCTGCCACGACGGTGCCGCTCATGCACGCTCTCGTTAAAGCCGGCGCCGATGTGATTGAGCTTGGGATCCCTTTTTCGGATCCGATGGCTGATGGTCCTATCATCCAGCGCGCAGCCGAACACGCCATCGCGCAAGGTGTTGGCTTGAAGCATGTGTTAGCGATGGTGGCCGAATTCAGAACGACTGATCAGCAAACGCCGATCGTGTTAATGGGCTACGCCAATCCAATCGAAAGCATCGGGCAAAAGCAATTTGCTGAGCAGGCGCAGCGTGCCGGCATCGACGGCCTGTTAACCGTTGATTACCCACCTGAAGAGATCGGTGAGTTTGTTCAAATGCTCGAGCAGCACCATATTGCGCCGATCTTTTTGCTGGCGCCCACTTCAACGGAAGAGCGTATTCGGGCAGTAGGTCAGATCGCGCGCGGTTACGTGTATTACGTCTCGCTCAATGGTGTGACGGGTGCAGGTCATCTTGACACCACAGATGTCGCTACGCGTTTGCAGCGCATCCGACAGCATGTGTCTTTGCCGGTTGGTGTAGGCTTTGGTATCAGTGATGCACAAAGCGCGCAAAAAATTAGTCTGGTTGCTGATGCGGTGGTGATTGGCAGTAAGCTAATCGATACGATGACTAAAGCATGTGCGGGCTTGCCGCTTGCCGAGCAGTCGCAAGCTGCGATTGATGCGGGGGCGACCTGGTTGGCGAGCATTCGTCAGGCACTTGATGTTGCAAGACTGCCATCGGGTGCGATGACTGGCGCTCAGGCTAGCGGAAATCAAGCATGAGTTGGCTCGGCAAACTCTTACCCCCTCGTATTAACAAGACGGTCAATGCGACAACCGCGCAAACAAAACGCGTGCCTGAAGGTGTATGGCTAAAGTGCCCCTCGTGCGAGGCGGTGCTTTACAACGAAGATCTGGCAGCTAATCTTCATGTGTGCCCTAAGTGCGATCATCACATGCGTTTGGGCGCACGCGCCCGAATTGAATCGCTGCTCGACATCGAAGGTCGCGTCGAAATCGGCTCTAACACGCGCTCAATGGATCCTCTTAAGTTCAAAGATTCACGCAAGTACCCTGAGCGCATCCAAGAAGCGATGCGTCAAACGGGCGAAAGCGATGCCTTGATCGTGACGAGCGGCAGTATTCATAGCGTGGCCTGCGTCTTGGCTTGTTTTGAGTTTGAGTTCATGGGCGGCTCGATGGGGTCTGTCGTAGGCGAACGATTTGTGCAGGGCGTGCAAGCAGCAATTGCTCAAAAGGTACCGTTTATTTGCGTAGCGGCCTCGGGCGGCGCGCGCATGCAAGAAAGCTTGTTTTCACTGATGCAAATGGCAAAAACAAACGCCATGTTGACCCGTCTGGCTGAGGCGAAACTGCCTTTTATCAGCGTGTTGACCGACCCAACAATGGGGGGCGTCTCTGCCAGCTTTGCGTTTATGGGTGATGTGGTGATTGGCGAACCCAAAGCCTTGATTGGTTTTGCTGGTCCACGCGTGATTGAGCAAACTGTGCGCGAAAAATTACCTGAAGGGTTTCAGCGTTCAGAGTTTTTGCAGCAAAAAGGTGCGATCGATATGGTGCTTGATCGCCGCCAGTTGCGCGAAGAGCTTGCCCGTTTAATGGCGATTATGACCAATCAGCCGGTTGACGCTGTAGCGGCTTAATGCCGCCAAGACTTGCGCCGATACTGCGAAACGTCAAAGATCGCTGGCCGGTCGCTGCGAAACGCTACGATTTCAGGCAACTGAACGTCTAGTTTCAGGTGGTGGTGTTCAAGCTCAGCGTGCGCCCAATGCCAACAGTGCGTATGTTGACCAGTTGTTGTGCAACAGTCGCGATTAAGTCGCGATCTTGGCTTAGCGCATCAAAAATCTCTTTCATGCCAAAGATCGCTCGAGTCTGTTGCAAGGCTAACTCTCCCGCAGACAGGTTGATCGCCGCCTGACGCGTGGCGGTGGTAAGGGTCTGTTGGAGTAAGTTGTTCAAGGGATCTTGGATGCTATATGCAACGCCAAGCTCGTCGACGCCGCCTAAATACTGTATCCATGCTGCCAAGCCCAAGGCAAGCCTGCCATAAGCCTTTTGCTGCGCCCGCAGATCTTTGATCGTATTGAGCCAGCGTTGTGGGATTTTTTGCGAGCCGTCCATGGCGATTTGTTGCGTGCGATGCGCGAGCGCCGTATTGGTAAAGCGAGCCAGAAGACTATTACGATAGGCGTTGAGATCAAGTCCCGGTAACTCGGGGAGGGTTGCTTGGATCTCTTCGCGCATCAGTACATCCAGAAAGTTGACAAGCGCAGGCTGTTGCATCGCTTGATCGACAGTGTGCCAACCGGCTAGTGCGCCCAGGTAAGCGATGGCTGAATGGGTACCGTTGACCATCCGCAACTTTAACGTTTCAAACGCCGCCGCTGAGTCAACAAACCTGGCACCACCTAACTCCCAGGCCGGACGCTCTGACGCGAAGCGATCTTCAACCACCCATTGGCAAAAGGTCTCGGCGACAACGGGCCAAGCATCCTGCAGGCCAAGACAATTCGCAACCGTTGAACGATCGTTCTCCGTTGTTTTCGGTACGATTCGGTCGACCATTGAATTAGGAAAGGTGCACGTGGCTTTGATCCATTGTGCTAAGACGGGATCCAGCTTCTGTGCAAAGCTCAGCACAAGGTTTGATAATACGTGGCCGTTAGAGGGCAGGTTATCAAGCGACAGCAAGGTCAGGGGGCGGCCATGGGTGTGGTAGCGTTGCTGCAGGCCACGAACAATAAATCCAATCGCACTGCGGGGCGTCTGCGATTGCTGCAAGTCGTGCACGATGTCGGGGTGATCCCATTGCAGCGTGCCCTGTGAGGGCGAATGGCAATAGCCTTTCTCGGTCACAGTCAGGCTGACAATGTGCGTGTCTTGCGCCGCAATCGCATTGACGACGGCCTCTGGGCTCTCGGGGGCGACCAAAATTTGACTCAGGCAACCCAGTACTTGCAGACGTTGTCGAGAATCGCCCTGCGCCGTCGTGTCGCGCAAGGCAAGGGTATAAAGCCCGTCTTGCATCAGCAATGCGTCGCGAGTATCTGGGTGCCGCAACGACACGCCAATGACACCCCAGCGCAGGTCTTGCTGAGCATGAATGGTGGCTTCGTTGATCGCCATGAAGTGCGCTCGCACAAAGGCACCGAGTCCCAGGTGCACGATACCTGCTTTCAGTTGCTCGCGTGGGTAGGGCAGGCGGGCAACCTCAGGGCTGAGTGTTGTCAGAGTGCTCGGGTGAAGACGCTTGGCCAAGATCCCCAGGCCTACCAGTTCCAGAGCGTACCGTCGTGTTGTTGTCGATTCACGGGTAGATAAGCGCGCTGATACGGATATTTTTTTGCAAGCGCTTCATCGATATTGACGCCATGTCCTGCAACATCACCTGGATACATGAAACCATCTTTGAACGTGTAGGCATGCGGAAACACCGCATCCGTCTCAGTCGTATGCTGCATGTATTCTTGAATGCCAAAGTTTGGTACCCATAAATCAAAGTGCAACGCGGCGCCCATGCAGACGGGGGACAAGTCGGTCGCACCATGCGAGCCTGTTCTGACCTGATAAAGCGCGGCCAGGTCTGCGATCCGACGCAAATGGCTAATGCCTCCTGCATGAACAACTGTGGTGCGGATGAAATCAATTAACTGGTTTTCGATCAGGTCTTTGCAATCCCAAATTGAATTGAACACTTCACCGACTGCCAACGGCGTTGTTGTGTGCTGTCTGATAAGTTTGAAGGATTCTTGATTTTCGGCAGGCGTTGCATCTTCCATCCAAAACAGACGATAGGGCTCAAGATCTTTGCCTAAACGCGCGGCCTCGATCGGAGTGAGTCGATGATGTACGTCGTGCAGCAAATGATGATCCCACCCAAGTTTGTCGCGAAGTGCAGCAAAAAGTTTAGGGGTATGGCGAAGGTATTTTTCAGTTGACCAATCGTGTTCAGACGGAAGATCTGCGTCGGCCGGTTCATAGAACATGGTGCCACGTCCCACGCCATACACTTTATCGATTCCGGGGACGCCACTCTGCGCGCGAATGGCTTTATAGCCCATCTCGGCGTAGCGCAGCACCTCATCAACCGTATGTTCGATATCTGAGCCATTGGCATGGCCGTAGACCATGACACCGGTGCGACTCTTGCCACCGAGCAGTTGATACAGTGGCAGACCAGCCGCTTTGGCTTTGATGTCCCAGAGGGCTGTATCCACCGCTGCAATCGCGGTCATAGTGACTGGGCCGCGCCGCCAGTAGGCGCCGCGATACAAGTATTGCCAGATGTCTTCGATTTGATGCGGATCACGTCCGATCAAGCAAGGGATCACGTGATCTTGCAGGTAGCTTGCCACCGATAATTCACGACCATTCAAGGTGGCGTCCCCAATCCCGGTCAAGCCCTCATCGGTTTCAATTTTTAGGGTGACAAAGTTACGACCGGGACTACAAACAATGATGCGTGCTGAGGTGATTTTCATGTGAATGCTTATTTACTGATGCCTAATTGTTGCGGCAGCCAAAGTGTGATCGCTGGAATGTAAGTAATGGCAATTAAGGCAAACATGAGGGGTACGAGCCAAGGCAGAATCGCCATTGTTGTGCGTTCGACCGAAAGTTTGGCGATGCGCGCAAGCACAAAGAGCACCATGCCAAGCGGAGGATGCAGCAAGCCGATCATCAGGTTCAGTGTAATGATCAATCCAAAGTGGATTGGATCAATGCCCATGAGTAAGACAACGGGTAATAAGATCGGTACAAGAATGGTAATAGCCGCAATCGTATCGATAAAACAGCCTACAAATAAAATGAGAACGTTCGCAAGCAAGAGAAATACCCATTTCTCGCTGGTGATCGACACGATCCACGCTGTGAGCATTTGTGCTGCTTGTGTTGTGGTGAGAAGCCAAGCAAAAATCGAAGCAGCGGTCACGATAAACAAGACTGAGGACGTTGTTTCAATGGTGTCGAAGCTTGCTTTGATGAGATTGCGCAACGTCATCGAGCGATAACGCACCAAGCCTAAAAACAAAGCCCAGATGACAGCTGCCACCGCGGCCTCGGTGGGCGTGAACCAACCCATGGTCATGCCGCCAATCAAAATCACGGGGGTCATGAGCGCCATGACGGCTGAGAAATTAAATTTCCAATCCAGCGCAAGCAAGACTGCGAAGGCGATGATCGCAGAAATATTGGGTGATATCCCGTACTGAGTCATCAGCCAGATCGAGAGCGGAAACGCAAGCACGATCATGATTTCAAGCCCAGCACCACCTAGGCGTTTCCACTCAAAGGGCACGTCGCCGCCCCATTTGTTTTTGCGCGCAAAATAGGCGACTGTCAACATCATCATGGCAGTCATGAAGAGACCGGGCAAAATCCCGGCAATAAAGAGTGCGCCGATCGATACGTTGGCCATCATGCCGTAGATGACAAAGGGCAATGAGGGCGGAATGATTGGTCCAAGCGTGGCTGAGGCCGCGGTGACACCCACCGCGAACTCGGTGTCATAGCCATGGTCTTTCATCGCTTTGATTTCGATTGACCCCAGGCCCGCCGCGTCAGCAATTGCCGTGCCCGACATCCCTGAAAAAATCACAGAACCAATAATATTGACCTGGCCCAAGCCGCCCCGCATCCAGCCCACCAGTGACACGGCAAACTCATAGATCCGGCCGGTGATACCAGCGATGTTCATCAGGTTGCCTGCCAGAATAAAAAACGGCACGGCCAGCAAAGGAAACGATTCGATACCCGAGATCATCCGTTGGGCGACCACGATGTCTGGTACCGAGCCAGAGACAAGAATGTAAAGCAGTGACGAGCCCGCCATTGCCACGGCAACTGGCAGGCCTAAAATCATGAAGGCCAAAAAGGCAGTTGTCAGTATCAACATGGCTTGAGTCCAAAGAGGTCAGTCATAAGCTTCTGGGCGGGTCAGGGCCGAATAGCCTTGGCGCCAGTGCATATAGGTAATTTGAATCGAACGTAAGGCCATCAAGAGCATGCCGGCGAAGGCAAGCCAATACACGTGGCTTTTGTTCCATTGAATCGTAGTCATTGGCTCATTGTTGACGGCTAACGCATAGCGAGAGAATAGCCATGCGACGTAGCAAAAAAATGCGATTTGCAGTAAATCGACCAGAGCAGAACAGAGCTTACCTAATGGCTTAGGCAAATAGCGGTATAGAAAATTGACTTGAATATGACGACTACGACGCACACAAGCGGCCGAGCCCACAAACACGACAACGATCAGACAATACACGGCGAGCTCTTCGGTCCATGAAACCGAATCGTTCAAAATATATCGAGTGATAAATTGCAAACAGACCAAGGCGGTCATTAACCAAAAAAATACCAAACTCAGCCAGTCTTCAAACGTATAGCCCTCAAGCGAAGCTGTTTGATGATCGGCTTCGGCAAAGCTCGCCACGATCTCTTCTGCAGAGGAGGTCGTGTGAGCCTTGGCAACCGATGTCTCGGCGCCCGAGACAGGCGCTGAACGAGCAGAAGTGTGCGAGACAGTCATGATTTATTTGATGGCCTGGATGCGATCCCAATCGGCTTTTTGATAGCCATACTGCTCAAAAGGAACTTTTTGCAGCACGATTGATTGAATGGCTTTGGTATCAACTTCTACGACGTTAATGCCCTTAGCTTTAAAGATGTCTACAAGCTCTTTTTCACGTGCTGCAATTTGAAGTGAAGATTTTGCTGCAGCTTCTTGCATCACTTCGGTAAACATTGCTTTGTCAGCATCGCTGAGTTTTTTCCAGAGACCCCCTGCAACGATCGTATTCAGGTGATCAACGATGTGGCCTGTCAGCACAATATTCTTTTGCACTTCGTAGAATTTTTTAGCTTCGATCGTAGGCAAAGGATTTTCTTGTGCTTCGACCGTGCCATTTTGCAGGGCCAGATAAACCTCAGCGAACGCAATTGGCGAGGTATTGGCACCGCATGCGCGTGGCATGGCTAAATAGGCTGGCACGTCAGGCACGCGAATCTTCAGACCCTTCATCTCTTCGCAAGTTTTGAATAAGCGATTAGTCGAAGTGTGGCGCACGCCGTAGTAGGTCGTTGCGACGATGGAGTGACCACTGCTTTTGGCGTAGCCCTCGTTCAATTCTTTATAAATGTCGCTCTTTGTGTAGGCGAGCAAATGCTCAACACCGCGGAAAGTGTAGGGGTAGTAAGTGACACCGATGCGCGTAAAGTTTTTAGCAGCAAAGCTTGAACCCGAGATGATGATGTCAACGGTCCCTAAGCTAAGACCTTGATTGATGTCGTTTTCTTTGCCAAGCTGCGAGGCAGGATAGACGTCGATCAGGTAGCGGCCATTTGAGCGCTTTTTAATCTCTTCGGCAGCCCAGACAGAGGTGGTGTGATAGGGCTCAGAAGTCTCATACACGTGCGCCCATTTCAGCTTGGTTTGCGCAAAGGTTGGAGCAGCAGCGGCCGCGCACAACAACAGCGCGAAGGCGGTTTTGGTAGTGAGGCTTTTCATGATGGTGGGTCTCCCGTTTGAAATAATAAATATGGTGTTGTTGCTACGTTTTCTTGGATGCGACGTCTTGGATGCGGTGTCTTAAATGAGGTGTTTTACGCGAGGTTTTTTAAAAGAGAAGAGCAAAAAATTTTTATCCAATCACGAGCTGAACTTTGGTGTGCCGACTGCGGTCCCGCGCGAGTTCGAAGGCTTCTTTAGATTCGCTTAGTGGTACCTGCGCACTAATCAACGCGCGGACGTCTGCGCGGCGTGTTCGGATCGCTTGCACAGCCCAATCAAACGCTGCATGCGCACGAAAGGCGCCTACATAGTTCAGCTCGCGCGACATGATTTGATTCGCTGGAAACATAATGTCTGTGGCTAGCGTACCAACTTGTACGATCGTGCCGCCTCGACGTGTGGCGGTCAGGCAAGTGTTGACCGCCGCTGGGCTGCCAGCCGCTTCGATACTGACCTCGGCGCAGTCGGCGATTTGTTCGGGCGGGGTTTGATCGATACGCACAGTACGATTTGCCCCCACCTCACGAGCCAAGTTCAGTGCGCGATCGTGGATATCACAGACGATGATGTGTGCTGCGCCCGCGATGCGTGCGGCGATGACAGCCATACAGCCGATCGTGCCGCCACCGGTAATCAATACGGTCTTACCCATCACTGAGCCGGCCCGATACATGGCATGCATGCCAATCGAAAGCGGTTCGGCGCACGCGATTTCGCCTAGCGTGATCTCTGCTTCTTCAATTGGGGTGAGCTGTTGTTCACCCACGATAAAGTGCTCGCGAAATAAGCCAGGCAGATGCGGAAAGATTGCTGCGCTACCCATGAAAACCATTTGAGGGCAGAGGTTGCCGCGGCCTTCGCGACAATAATTGCAATGACCGCAGGGGTGCGACGGGTTGACCGCGACTTTTTGTCCTAGCGTGACGCGGGTGACCCGGGCGCCGACGGCGTCGACAATGCCCGAGGCCTCGTGTCCGGGGATGAAGGGCGCGCGAAGGGCAAAAATCCCGGCGCGACCGTGTTCGTAGTAATGCAAGTCCGAGCCACAGATGCCGCCGGCACCTAAACGAACGCGTACCTCATAGTCGCCGGGTTCGTCGGCGTCGTACTGAGTGACCCTGAGGTCAAGGGGAGCGAAAAGGGTACAGGCAAGGCTCATGGCGGGCGCGATCTTGAATTGGTCTGACCAATTTAAGATACTAGCCGTGGTGTGCACGGTCTTGATATTGGGGTGAACCCTGCTAATTCAAATAATGATGATGTACTAAGTTAATTCAAGCAAGGGGTGAGGGTCTTGCATTCGTCGCCGAGCAAGAGTCGGCCAACAAATAAAAACAGCGACCGAGTGAACTGACCCCACTTCAGAGCCGCAGTGGGATCAGGTCAGGCGGGTGTTAAGCGCGTGTCTCGACTTGCACCAAAGGTTCGCTTGAGATCACAACCGCGGGCTTGCGCTCGCGACCGAGTTTGACGCTGACTGTGGGTTGCTCAGCCAAGGTTTGTGCAACCCGAACTGGGTCACTTTCAATCCACTGCAGTCCAGCGGCACGAACGATCGCATGCAACGTTGCCAGATCTGCAACGGGCGCAGGGGCGGGCGTTGCGACGCTTGGTGTCGTGGTTTCGACCGGAGCTGGTGCAAAGGCCGCAGCGACTGGCGCCACTGCCTCAACAGCCACCGCGGCAGGCGCAGCCATCGTAGTAGGTTCTGCCACAGCCGCTGCAGGCGCAGCAGCAACCGGAGAAGCAGCAACAGCAGCAGGAGCAGCAGCAACCGGAGCAGCAGCGCTTGCAGCAGGTTCGGAGGCCGAGGCCACGTTTACGTAGGCAGCCGGTGCTGCAGGTGCAACGTAAGCAGGTACCGCTGCGGTTTGCGCAACAGGAGCAGCTGCCTGAACCGGCTCAACGTAGGCTTGTGATGCCGGAGCCACGTAAGTTGGAGCAACGTGCGTTTGCAAAGGCGCTGCAGCAGGAGACGCTGCGGCGACAGCATGAGGTGTTGCTCCACCGTCAGCTTGGGCGTGTGCTTCTGTCTGTTGCACGTTTGACGAGCCGTCTTCGTTCTCAAAGCCTGAACCCTCGTCTTGACCGCGTTTGCCACGACGGCTACGACGACGACGGCGTTTGCGCTCTGGATCACCGCGATCGCTATCTTCGTCAGCGCCAAGCTGGCCTTCGGGGCCGTTTTGCAGGTGACGTTGATCATCGGCTTGTGCCGAGTTAGGCGCTTCGGCGCGCGGGCCTTGCGGCTGACGTGGCGCCTGTGCTGCGCCGCCTGCCTGAGCGCCCGCTGCAGCGTTGGCTACCTGAGTGCCGTCGGCGCCTTCTTGGCGTGTATCACCTTCATCGCGGCGATGGCGCCCACGGCCACGTGGGTTGCGACCGCCTTGACGCGAGGTGTCATCGCTTTGCTCAGCACCTGCTGCGCGGCTCGAACTTTCGTCGCGGGGCGGGCGACGATTGTCAGTGTCGGTCGATGCTTCCGAGCCCGGACGAGCATCGTTGCGATTTTCTGGACGACGACCACGGTGTTGACCACCACGGTTACCGTTGCCACGATTGCCATGACCGTTGCGGCCACGTTCACCGCGTGCCTCGGTAGGCTTGGCGACCTCTTCGACTTTCTTCTCTTCTTTCGCGCCGCCAGTGAGCCAACCCATTAAGCGTTTGAACAGACCTGGAGAGGCTTCTGTGGTTGCCTCAGCCGCTTTTTTGGCAGGGCTTGAAGACACAGGGGCTGGTTGCGAAGGCGTAATGCCTTTGACCAGCGCTTCAGGTTTGGCTTTGACTTCTTGCTCTTTGGGAGCCCAACTCATATCGGTTGAAGGTGCATCGACCATGTCAAAACTGGTCTTGATGTCTTCAAGGCGTGGATCGTCGTGACGCAAGCGTTCGATGTGATGGTGCGGCGTTTCGAGGTGACGATTTGGGATCAAAATCAAGTTGACCTTCAGGCGCGCTTCGATCTTGGTGATGTCTGAGCGCTTTTCGTTCAACAAGAAGGTCGCAACATCAACCGGCACTTGAGCATGCACGGCTGCCGTGTTCTCTTTCATGGCCTCTTCTTGCAGCAGGCGCAAGACTTGCAAGGCGCTTGACTCGGCGTCGCGGATCACACCGGTGCCGTTGCAACGTGGGCAGGTAATGTGTGAGCCTTCGTTTAGGGCAGGGCGCAAGCGTTGGCGCGAGAGCTCCATCAAACCAAAACGTGAAATTTTGCCCATTTGGACACGTGCGCGATCAAAGTGCAGTGCGTCGCGCAGACGGTTTTCAACCGAGCGTTGATTTTTGGTGTCTTCCATGTCGATAAAATCGATCACGATCAGACCACCCAAATCTCGTAGGCGCAATTGGCGCGCCACTTCGTCGGCGGCTTCTTGGTTGGTGCGGGTGGCTGTTTCTTCAATATCAGCGCCGCGTGTTGAGCGCGCCGAGTTGACGTCGACCGCCACCAACGCCTCGGTATGATCGATGACGATCGAGCCGCCAGAGGGCAGTTCGACAGTACGCGAGTACGCCGTTTCGATCTGGTGTTCGATTTGAAAGCGAGAAAACAATGGCACGTCATCGCGATAGCGTTTGACGCGATCCACGTTGTCAGGCATCACTACGCTCATGAACGCCGTGGCTTGATCGGCGATATCGTCGGTATCAATCAGGATCTCGCCGATATCTGGCGAGAAATAGTCACGAATGGCACGAATGACCAAGCTTGATTCGAGGTAGATCAGAATGGGTGCTGGATTATCCTTGGCGGCGCCATCGATGGCGGTCCAGAGTTGCATGAGATAGGACATATCCCACTGCAGTTCTTCGGCATTGCGACCAATACCAGCGGTGCGGGCAATGATGCTCATGCCGGGTGGGATCGTCAGTTGATCCATCGCTTCGCGAAGTTCTTGACGTTCTTCACCTTCGACGCGACGTGAAACACCGCCGCCACGTGGATTGTTTGGCATCAAGACCAGATAGCGGCCAGCGAGCGAAATAAAGGTCGTGAGTGCCGCCCCCTTATTGCCTCGCTCTTCTTTTTCGACCTGAACGATGAGCTCTTGGCCTTCGCGCAAGGCGTCTTGAATGCGCGCTGTGCGCACATCGACACCTTCTTTGAAGTAACTGCGGGCGATTTCTTTAAACGGCAAAAAGCCGTGACGCTCTTCGCCGTAGCTAACGAAGCATGCTTCGAGGCCGGGTTCGATGCGGGTGATGACGCCTTTATAGATGTTGCCTTTGCGTTGTTCACGGCCGGCGATTTCAATGTCAAGGTCGATCAGCTTTTGCCCATCGACGATGGCAACCCTAAGTTCTTCAGGGTGTGTTGCATTAAATAACATGCGCTTCATGGGATGTTTCTCCATTTAAATGGCGCGTCGGAAATCGACGCGCAGCCACGCGTTACTGGCTGCGAAACACAGAAGTTGGCAAGAGTGTTCGCGCACCAACAACGGGCGCGCGAAGAAAAGGTCTTTAGACCGGCACGGCGCGCCAATAGGCGCGAGGTTCGTTCAGCAAAAAGGTCAGAGTCACAGTGTTGGATGACTAAAAAAAAAGGTGCTGAGAACATCAGGCGCGACAGAAAGTCAGGCGCCTGCTGCAGGGATACGACGGTTTCTTGCGTGTGCTTCAGAATCGCGCGCGGCGCGAGGGGGCATACACTTACAAACGCGGGCGTAACGTTAAAACGTCGCAACGGCGCGCTTGAAATGCATCCCGGTCTAGCCGGCGACCAGCAACCCAGAAGGGAAAAGAAAGCAAGCGGTACAATGAAGTCCGCGATCCAGACGGAGACGCGACAACTTAATGCATCTCGACGCCAGAGGGCTCTCTCAACCCCTTTAAGGCTTCGCGGATTATATGCCGCTTTTAGCCATGCGCAAACATTTCTCAGTTCCTGCACCGATTTCTGCCCCAAAACCCGCAGCGGGCCTTGCTGTTGCTGTTCAAATGGTTGAGGTAACCGAAGAGCACGATGGCCAGCGTCTGGATAACTTTCTGATGCGCTTGTGCAAAGGCGTGCCCAAAAGTCATATCTATAAGGCTGTGCGTGGCGGCGAGGTGCGGATCAATAAAGGGCGTGTGGCCCCAGATGCCCGCATCCATGCCGGCGATATCGTGCGGGTGCCCCCGATGCGCTTGCCCACGCCCGAGCAAAAGCGAGCGGTGCCGGGGCTTGAGTTTCCGATCGTTTTTGAAGACGAGGGCCTGTTGGTCATCGATAAGCCCGCCGGCACTGCCGTTCACGGCGGCAGCGGGGTGTCTTTTGGTGTCATTGAGGCCTTGCGCGCTGCACGCCCAGAGGCTCGCTTTTTAGAGCTCGCACATCGGCTCGATCGCGACACTTCGGGTTTATTACTGATTGCCAAAAAACGAAATGTCTTGCTTGCCTTGCACGAAATGTTTCGCATGGGCGGTGGAAGCAAGCATTATTTAGCCCTGGTTGAGGGCGATTGGGTCAATGCTCGCCAGCATATTCGGTTGCCACTTGCCAAATGGACTACTCAAACCGGCGAACGCCGCGTGAAGGTCCAGACCGAAGGGCAGGTCGCCCACACCATCGTGTCTGGCTTAAAGCGGTTTAAAGGCTTTAGCCTGGTTGACGCCGAGTTGCGCACCGGTCGTACCCACCAAATCAGGGTGCATTTAGCATCGAGTGGTTTTCCGATCGTCGGCGATGACAAGTACGGGCGCGACGAAAGCCAAGCACAGCTTAGTCAACTTGGCTTTTCACGCATGTTTCTGCACGCGCATCGTTTTAATATGCCGCATCCGCTTACCCAAGAGCCCTTACAGTTGGTCGCGCCTTTGCCTGCTGCTTGCGAGAAACTTCTGCAACAATTGCAACCTCTGCAATCCTTGTAGTTGTTACCTTACGGCAGCTTTCAACAAAAAAGCTAGCACTCAACCCATTATTTGGTATGCCATGAATAAGTATTCTGTCATCGTCTTTGATTGGGACGGTACCCTGATGGATTCAACCCACAGCATCGTGCAAGCAATTCAGGGCGCCTGCCGTGATCTTGAATTAAGGGTGCCCACCCCAGCTCAGGCCGCTTGGGTGATTGGTTTGTCGCTTGAGCCTGCTTTACGTCGTGCCGTACCTGATCTGACCAAATCCATGGAGCCTTTATTTTTAGAGCGCTATCGCCATCACTATTTAGGCAAGGATAAAGAGCTTAAGTTATTCGACGGTATTCCCGAGCTCTTGAACGACTTGAAAGCGACTGGTACCACGCTTGCCGTTGCAACCGGAAAAAGCCGAGTGGGGCTGAACCGCGCCTTAACCGCCACCTCGCTGCACAGTACCTTTCAAGCCAGTCGCACCGCCGATGAAACCTTTGGCAAACCTCACCCGGGGATGTTGCTCGAACTCATGAACGAGCTGATGGTTGAACCTGAGCAAGTTGTCATGATTGGCGACACCTCGCACGATTTGCAAATGGCAGCCAATGCCGGTGTGCATGGTGTCGGCGTGGCGTACGGCGGCGCGCACCCCGCTGACGAACTGCGTGCCTGTCCGAATCAAGAAGTCGTTGAGCGTGTTGCCGATTTACGCCAATGGTTATTTGAGCGTCTAGCCTGAGTCAACGTACGGTTGTGACCGGTTTTAAGACCACGGTTTTGACCACTTTCAAGGCTTGCGAATCTCAGGCTCATTGACTGCGCTCAGAGGTATCACAATGTCGCCAGCCGTAATTTTGCGACCGAGCAAGGTTATCGTTGGCAAAACGGGCGGTGTTGGTTATTCTCGACTGGTGATTATTTCTTTAGATTATGTTTAGCTTTGTCGACCTTTTATTGGTTTAATCACCCTTGTTCGACGAGCCCCTGCGATTGCTTCGAACTTAGCCCTTCAAACTTTCAAACTTGAGCGCCAGATGCCCAATTACCGTGCCCCCCACATTCATAGCTCTGAGATCACCCCCGAACATGTTTGGCAAAGTCGCCGTGTCTGGATGAAAGCCGCAGGCGCGTCGTTGTTAACCGGCGCAGTGGGTACTTGGCCGTCGATTGGTGGCGCGGCAACGTTGGCAAACCTTGAGGCAACCACCTCGAAGCAGTTTTTCACGATGGAGCCTCGCACGCCTGAAAAGGACGCTGCGTCGTATAACAATTTTTACGAGTTTGGCACCGATAAAGGCGACCCGGTTAAAAACGCGCACACCCTTCAAACCAGTCCCTGGAAAGTCCGAATCGAAGGTGAGGTTGCAAGCCCCAAAACTTTTGACCTAGATGACCTTCGTAAATTGGCACCTCTTGAAGAGCGCACCTATCGCATGCGCTGCGTTGAAGGGTGGTCGATGGTGATCCCCTGGATTGGTTACTCGCTTTCAGAGCTTTTAAAGCAGGTGCAACCAACCGGCAACGCCAAATACGTCGAGTTCATCACAGATGTTCAGCCTAAAAATATGCCCGGCTTAAATTCGCGCTCGATTCAATGGCCCTACAACGAAGGCTTGCGCCTTGACGAGGCGATGCACCCTCTGACGATGTTGGTGATGGGGATGTACGGCAAAGTCTTACCTAACCAAAACGGTGCTCCAGTGCGTCTGATGGTGCCTTGGAAATACGGTTTCAAATCGGCAAAGTCAATCGTTACCATCCGTCTGTCCGAGAAGCAACCCATTAGCAGTTGGATGAAAGCCATCCCAAGTGAATATGGCTTTTACTCAAACGTGAACCCAGAGGTTGCTCACCCGCGCTGGAGTCAGGCAACAGAGCGACGTATCGGTGAAGACGGCGTGTTTGCTCCTAAACGTAAAACGCTCATGTTCAATGGCTACGGCAACGAAGTCGCCTCGCTGTACACGGGTATGGATCTACGTAAAAACTATTGAAGTGACTACGCGTGCGTCTTAAAACTTTGCCAGTTCGCACGCTTGATCGTGCAAAATTATTATTGTTTGCTGCCGGCTTGTACCCGCTCATCAGGTGGGTATGGCTTGGTATACAAAATGACCTGACCGCAAATCCGGTTGAGTTTCTGTCGCGGTCTTCGGGTACTTGGACGCTCGTTTGCTTGTTGGTGACTCTTTCAGTGTCGCCGCTGCGTCAGTGGCTGAACCAGCCTGCGCTGCTACGTTGGCGCAGAATGTGTGGCTTGTTTACCTTTTTCTATGCAAGCTTGCACGCGCTTGCGTGGGCGTGGTGGGATCAGGGCTTTGAGTGGGCGCCGATGTTGTCAGACGTTTGGAAGCGGCCCTTCATCATGGTGGGCATGGCGGCCTTTTTAACCATGTCGTTGCTTGCTGTGACGTCAACCCACGGTTGGATGCGCAGACTTGGACGTCGCTGGCAGCAATTGCACCGGCTGATTTATCCAATCGTCTTGTTGGGTTTGTTGCACTATTACTGGCACAAGGCTGGTAAAAGTGATTTCACAACAGTGGCAATGTATGCCGCTGTTACGGCGCTGCTATTGGGCTGGCGTTTGCTGCGTTTTAAGAAGCGACACGCCCCTTAAACCTCAAGCTCCATGCTCACAAAGCCCAACCTGTGGGCTAATTGTCCTAGGCCCCCCTTATCGAGGGGTCTAAGCCTTGGGCAGACTCTGCTCAAAACACGAGTGTCCGAGCGAGGTGCGCTCTAAAGCCCTGAGCCGTTCGTCGGCAAGGCTCGCAGTCTTGCGGCAGTTTGCGCGTCCGGCTTACTGTTGACAAGCTCTGGCCGGTAGTGCATCTGAAACGCAGCAATCGTGTGCAGTGTGTTTGCGTCAAAATAATTTGATTCGGGCACGCTATAGCCAACACGCTTTAATTGCTTTTGAAACCAGCCTGCATCGGGTGGGCCGTTGCGTACGTATTCGGCTTGATATTTGGCAGCGGCTACCTCGTCAAACCAACGGCCAACTCCAGCTTGTGCAAGCTTTTTCCAGGGAAACGCAGGCCCGGGGTCTTGCTTGCGAAGCGGCGCCACATCGCTGTGGCCAACGATATTTTCAGGGGTTACACCATAACGCTGTGCCACAGCCCGTGTCAGCGCAATGACCGCATCAATTTGAGCGGGCGGGTAAAGCGGCCCAACGTCACCGGTGCTATTACGTGCCCAGCCCGGATGCACGATTTCGATGCCAATTGAACGAGGGTTGACGTAGGTACGACCATACCAACTGCTGTCGCCGGCGTGCCAGGCACTTAGGTTTTCGTCAACGAGCTTGTACACCACTGGTTTGCTGTCGTCTGAGACCACATAGTGTGCGCTGACGTCGCGATTGGTAAGGGTGAGCAAGGCGCTTGGTTTAGTCGAGGCCGTGTAGTGCAGCACAATGATGTCGATGCGGCTATTTTTGCCGGTCGCTTTGAGTGACTCATCTAATTGGTAAGGGCCGCCAGCGTTTTGCGAGGCACAGCCCGCCAGCACCAGCAAACTGAGGGCGATGGCGAGCGCTTTGCAGCGTCGCAGTATGCCGAGAGCCCTATTTTTTGAACGAGCGGTGAACGCCTCAGGTGGCAAGGGCCAAAAGAATGGTTGGCATCGTGATAAAAAAATCTCAGTCATTGAACATCTCATGTCTTTAATATCGGTTCTTGAATATCAGTTTTTTAATCTTGGTTCTTAAATATCAATTCTTAACTATCATTCAATGGCTCAGATGAGTGCCTTAAGCAGCTTGAAATTTAAGCAGCTTGAAATAAAAATAAAGTTGGATGCTTGTCGAGGTCAGGTTTAGGCAGCGCTTTCCATTGCGTGATGGTCAGTGTCCGTACCCATTCATCGGAGGTGGTGAGTGAACGTGCCACACATAGCCGGGTGTTGCCTTTGAGATGTTCAAGCAAGCTGTTAAACATGGCTAGATTACGGTAGGGTGTCTCGATGAGTAATTGGGTTTGCTTCTGTTTACTTGAAATTTGTTCCCAAACCTTGAGTTGGCGACTGCGATCTGTTGCGTCAACCGGCGCATAGCCATGAAACACAAAGCGTTGCCCATCCAGCCCGCTTGCCATCAAACCCAGCAAAATCGATGATGGCCCTACCCAAGGCTTGACTGTGATTCCCCAATTGTGGGCGATGGTGACTGCGCGGGCGCCCGGATCGGCGACTGCAGGACAGCCTGCTTCAGAGACAAGCCCGATGTCCAGACCTGCACGCAGCGGCTGCAGCCAGCTTTGCAATTGTGCTTCGTCGACGCGAGGGCTGAGTTCGTGAATCGTGATCTCTTGTAAGGGCCGCGCGAGCGTCAGAAGTTTTAAAAAAGCCCTGGCTGTTTTGGCGTTTTCGGCGATATAGCAGCTCAGCAAGCCGGCTTGAGTTTGGGCAGCGTCGGGCAGCCATTGCTCGATCGGGGCTGAGCCTAAGCCCACCGGAATCAAGTGCAAAGTGCCGCGCGTTAAAGAAGACGATGTCGTTGTCATGTTTGTGCTTCATCTAGTGGGTCAAGCCCGACTTGGGCTAGCATTCTAGTCAATTCAATCAGTGGTAAGCCAATGATCGAAGTCGGGTCGCTGCTGTGCATGCTTTGCATTAGGGCAATCCCCAGGCACTCAGCTTTGGCGCTACCAGCGGTGTCAAAGGGTTGATCAATCGCGATGTAGCGTGCAATTGCAGCGTCAGAAAGATCGCGAAAGACGCAGTGGGTTGGCACAACGGTACTGTGTACCTGCGACCCGAATACCACAGCCATCGCGCTAAAAAAGGTGACCGTCTGGCCCGAGAGCTGTCGCAGTTGCGTCTGTGCCGCCGCTGCATGACCTGGCTTGCCCAGGGGCTGGCCGTGTAACGAGGCGACTTGATCGGCGCCGATCACGACGTGCGTGGGGTATGTTTGAGCAATATGCTGTGCCTTGGCGATCGCGAGTCGACTGGCAAGGTGCTCGGGCGGTTCGTCAGGTAATGGTGTTTCATCCAAGTCTGGTGAAATCGAAATAAAAGGAATTTTTAGCCTGGAGAGCAGTTCTTGGCGATATTTTGAGCTTGAGGCGAGGATTAATCGAGGTTTCACGAGGCTATTTCGAGCTTGAGGTCATGAGTCAATGAGGTGTTACTAGACGATTTAGGGCTGACGGCGAGAATTAAATGGGGTCTGCCGCGGGAAATGGTGATTGCTCAGTCTATTGACGCTAAGCGGGTAAACACGCTATTATCTCTTGCTTTGCTGCTTTTGTAGCAGCGTAAACGCTTGCGCAGTCACACCGAGCAGCGGTTCAGTTCAAAAAGCATAAAGGCGGCAAGGATAAGAGGATGTCAAAAGATCTTAGTCCAAGCTTTAGATTAGGTGTACCGCCCGTTGTTGACGTGTTTGAATTCGCGCGTCGCGGTCAGTTGATAGAAGGGGTATTTTCGGTCAACCGCTTAGATCGCTTGCTTGAAGATGTGCCAGAACAGCCTTTTGCAGAGTTGGTCGTGCTTGAACAACCACCGCAACACCCTGGCTTGGTAAAATATGCCCTTCAGGGGCGGCGTAGCAAGGTCGGTAAATTGCAGTTGGTTGTAAAGGTTCAGGCGTTGCTGTTGCTTGAGTGCCAAAGGTGTCTTGGGGATTTGATGTTCCCGGTTGACCGGCAGGCTGTGTTTGAACTGGTGGTGCGCGAGTCTGATCTCGATCAAGGTGATCTGGAAGATACTGATTTAGACGCACCTGAAAAGATAATGGGGTCTCCAACATTTAATTTGCTGGATCTGGTTGAAGACGAAATGATTTTAGAAGTTCCCTATGTGCCTAGACACGATACGTGTCCTGAGCCCTTAGGTGGGGCAGAAACTGAGGCGCAAGCCGCAGAGTCTGCCGCTGATGTGCAGCGCCCTTCGCCGTTTGCTGTTTTAGGGCAGCTTAAGATTAAAAGTCAGTAGTTATTATTAAGATGGTTGGCGTACAATTCGCCGATCCACAGGAGTTGTCATGGCTGTTCAGCAAAATAAAAAATCCCCATCAAAGCGCGGTATGCACCGTTCGCATGATTTTTTGGTTAACCCATCAACTGCGGTTGAACCCAACACTGGCGAGCAGCATCTGCGTCACCACATCAGCCCAACCGGGGTGTATCGTGGCCGTAAGATCCTCAAGACCAAGACTGACGAATAAAGCGGGTTGACGGGCTACTCGCCCCCACGCTCACCGCTGCATCCTCACGTGTCTGCCGTGATTCGTATCGCGATTGATTGCATGGGTGGTGACTCGGGTCTTCCAGTCACGATCCCTGCTGCGTTCGCTTTCGCTCAGCGTTTTTCTGATACTCACCTGTTATTGGTCGGGCTCTCTGAGCCGATCAAGCAGGCGGTTGCCGAGCACTTCAAGCATTATCCTGATGTGTCCCCTGACCGTATTAAAATTGTGGCGGCCACAGAGGTCGTGCACATGGATGATTCCGTTGAAATCGCATTGCGGCGAAAAAAAGACTCGTCAATGCGCGTGGCGGCACAAGCTGTGAAAGATAACCAGGCAGATGCCTGCGTTTCGGCGGGTAATACCGGTGCCTGGATGGGGATTTCAAAATACGTGTTGAAAACGCTGGACGGCATTGATCGGCCGGCGATCGCCTCAGTTTTACCCAACCAGCTCGGTGGCACGACCATCATGCTAGATCTGGGCGCCAACGTCGACTGTTCGGCTCAGCATTTGTTGCAGTTTGCCATCATGGGTACTGCATTTGCTCAAGTGGGCAAGCAAAATCCAAACCCTTCAATCGGCTTGCTCAATATTGGCGAAGAAGCGATTAAGGGTAACGAGGTTGTGAAGCAGGCCGGCGAGCTACTTCGCCAAAGCTCATTAAATTTTTATGGCAATGTCGAGGGTGACGATATCTTTAAAGGTACTGTCGACGTTGTTGTGTGCGACGGCTTTGTTGGTAATGTTGCGCTCAAAACAGCAGAAGGCGTCGTGCGCATGATGTCGCAGATGCTACGCGAAGCATTCACGCGCAATGTAGGTGCGAAGTTGCTAGGTTTAGTCGCGATGCCAGTGCTCAAGCGGTTTCGCGCTCAGGCAGACAATCGTCGCTATAACGGTGCTGCGTTGCTTGGTCTGCGCGGTGTTGTGATTAAAAGTCATGGTTCGGCAGATGCGATCGCTTTCGGTTTTGCGCTAGATTGCGCCCGAGCCTCAGTGGCAAATCAGTTGCTTACCCGCACGACAGCAGCCATTGCGCAGTTAACGCAAACCCAATCCCTCGCCGCCACAGCCGGCACCGGAGACCCCGCATGACACAGGCAATGCCCTATGCGCGAATCGTAGGTTCGGGTAGTTTTTTGCCACCGCGTTGTGTCAGCAACGATGAGCTCGCGGCAGATCTTGCAACGCGAAACATCGAAACCTCTGATCAATGGATTTTTGAGCGCACAGGGATTCGTCAGCGCTACCTTGCTGAGCGCGGTGTGAAGACCAGTTCGCTTGCGACGCAAGCGGCGCAGCGCGCATTAGCCGATGCCCAAATTGACGCGGGTGACGTAGATCTGATTATTGTGGCCACTTCGACCCCAGACTTTGTATTTCCGAGTACGGCCTGTTTGGTGCAGGCGAACTTGGGTAACAAGGGTGCGGCCGCCTTTGATGTACAGGCTGTTTGTAGTGGTTTTGTTTACGCGCTTACTACCGCCGAAGCCTTTATTCGCGCGGGTCGTGCTCGTTGTGCCTTAGTGATCGGTGCTGAAGTGTTTTCAAGCATTCTTGACTGGAACGATCGCGGCACCTGTGTACTGTTTGGTGATGGGGCGGGGGCGGTTGTACTGAAAGCAAGCGCCGAGCCTGGGGTGTTATCTGCTGAATTGCATGCTGATGGCAGCCAGATGGGGATTTTATCGGCCGCTGGCAACGTTGCCTACGGTGCGGTGACGGGTGATCCGTTTTTGCGTATGGATGGTCAGGCGGTGTTTAAACAAGCCGTGACTGTGCTTGATCGCTCTGCACGCGAAGTCGTGGCACAGGCCGGCCTGCAGTTGTCACACATTGATTGGTTGATTCCGCATCAGGCGAATTTGCGCATTTTGACCTTTCTGGCGCGTAAACTTGATATCGCTCTTGAAAAAGTTGTTGTCACGGTTGATCAGCATGCCAATACGTCGGCAGCAAGTATCCCCCTGGCACTCGATGTTGCACGTCGTGACGGGCGCATACAGCCCGGTCAGTTGGTGCTGCTACAAGGGGTCGGGGGCGGCTTTACCTGGGGCTCTGTGTTAGTGAAGATGTAAAGACACTAAAAAAACAGAACGCAAAGTACTGTAGACAAAATATTTAAGACGTTAAACACTCAATTATTAAACGCCATGAAATTTGCTTTCGTTTTTCCGGGCCAAGGCTCGCAGTCGGTTGGGATGATGGATGTCTGGTCAGGTCACCCTGCAGCAATGCAAGTGATCGAGCAGGCTAGCGCAGCTCTGGGTGAAGACTTGGGTGCGTTGATGGCACAAGGGCCTGCCGAGCAACTTAGTCTGACGACGAACACCCAACCCGCGATGCTGACGGCGGGCGTGGCGATGTACGAGGCTTGGTGTGCAGCCGGCGGCCCCAAGGCGAGCCTGATGGCTGGTCACAGTTTGGGCGAGTACGCTGCGCTGACGGCTGCAGGTGCCTTGACCCTGGCCGACGCTGTGCGTGTGGTGCGGATTCGTGCCGACGCCATGCAGGCTGCAGTCCCGGTTGGCACGGGTGCCATGGCTGCTGTGCTGGGGCTTGAAGATGACTTGGTCAAACAAGCGTGCCTGGATGCAGCAGAAGGTGAAGTGGTTGAAGCCGTTAACTTTAATGCGCCATCGCAAGTCGTGATCGCCGGTCATGCAACAGCCGTGCAGCGCGCCATCGTTACCGCAAAGGCTGCGGGTGCCAAACGCGCCATGCTTTTGCCAGTTTCTGCGCCATTTCACTCAAGTTTGCTTAAGCCTGCTGCTGAGGTATTAGCGGGTGCATTAGCTAAGATTAATGTGTCGACCCCCACGATTGCGGTGGTAAATAACGTCGATGTTGCAATCGAACAGTCGCCTGATGCAATTCGCGATGCCTTGGTACGCCAAGCCTGGCACGCCGTGCGCTGGGTTGAGGTCATACAAGCCATGAAGGCTCAAGGGATTACACATATTATTGAGTGCGGCCCCGGTAAAGTCTTGTCAGGAATGATTAAGCGCATCGATCCTGAGCTTGTTGCACTTTCGATCACTGACCCTGAATCAATGCAAGCCGCACTCGATGCTCTGGCGACGGCCTAAGGACAACGTCATGGACTTGAAAGATAAAATAGCCTTAGTGACAGGTGCTTCGCGCGGAATTGGCAAGGCAATCGCTCTAGAGCTCGCTGCACGCGGTGCCGTCGTCGTGGGAACCGCCACCACCGAAGCGGGCGCCGCGGGCATCACAGAGGTACTTGCAGGGCATGGTGGGCGTGGTGTCGTGCTGAACGTCACGGATGCTGCCGCTTGCGACGCGTTGACCGACGCTTTAGCCAAAGAGTCTGGTGGGCCCCATATTTTGGTCAACAATGCCGGCATTACCCGCGACAATCTTGCGATGCGTATGAAAGATGAGGATTGGGATGCTGTGTTGCAAACCAACCTCACCTCGGTCTTCCGGTTGTCGCGCTCGGTGATGCGCGGCATGATGAAAGCGCGCTGGGGTCGCATTATCAATATCACTTCGGTGGTTGGTTCAAGTGGCAACCCCGGTCAAGCCAATTACGCTGCTGCAAAAGCGGGTGTTGCAGGCATGAGCCGGGCGCTTGCGCGCGAGCTTGGCAGCCGTGGCGTGACGGTCAACTGCATCGCGCCTGGTTTTATCGCCACCGACATGACGAGCGGGCTTGACGACGGTCAAACGGCGGCACTTTTAACTCAAATTCCCCTTGGACGCCTTGGGTCTGCAGCAGATATTGCTCACGCTGCAGCCTTTTTGGCGTCTCCCCAAGCCGGTTACATTACAGGCACGACACTCCATGTGAATGGCGGCATGTACATGTAACAGGTTTTTTTTCTGCCGGTTCGCTATAATTCAGCGAACTTTTCCCCTTTGGAGATATGAATGGAAAGCATCGAACAGCGCGTTAAGAAGATCGTCGCTGAACAACTCGGCGTAAACGAAGCCGAGATCAAGAACGCATCCTCCTTTCTTGACGACCTCGGTGCCGATTCACTCGACATGGTCGAGCTAGTCATGGCACTCGAAGACGAGTTCGAAACCGAAATCCCCGACGAAGAAGCTGAAAAAATCACGACTGTGCAACAGGCCGTTGATTACATCAACTCGCGTTCTAAGTAATAGGCTGCTGTCAGTTTTTGTAAATGACTTCGGTCTTTACAAAAATTGCGCAGGGTAGGGTCAGTTAGGCGGTTAAGAAGTCTGGCGCAAACGCGACGCGGGTCTCACGACCTTTCGTTGTGCTGCTCCATACGGCTTGGCCGCCGTTATCACATATAAGGAGTGATCCGTGAAGCGACGAGTCGTCATAACAGGTCTTGGCATCGTGAGCCCAGTGGGCAATGATATTGCTACGGCTTGGGACAATATCGTGAACGGTCGATCGGGTATCGGGCGAATTACTCGGTTTGATCCCAGTGCTTTCAACGCGCACATTGCCGGCGAAGTCAAAGACTTCGACGTCACCTCGATTATGCCGATCAAAGAAGCGCGCACGATGGATACCTTCATCCATTACGGCATTGCGGCCGGTTTGCAGGCCTGGAAAGACTCTGGTCTGGACATCGCCCACACCGATCCCGAGCGTGTTGGCGTGATCGTGGGATCGGGCATCGGTGGTCTGCAGCGCATCGAAGAAACCCAAACAGAATATTTACAGCGTGGTCCACGTCGGATCTCGCCATTTTTCGTTCCAGCCTCGTTGATTAACCTGATTTCAGGGCAACTCACCATTATGTTGGGCCTCAAGGGCCCGTCTTATGCTGTGGTGTCGGCCTGCACGACAGGATTGCATTCGATTGGTGACGCCGCACGCATGATTGAATACGGCGACGCGGATGTCATGGTGGCTGGTGGCGCTGAATCAACGGTATCGCCCTTAGGCATTGGTGGTTTTGCCGCAATGCGTGCGCTTTCACAACGCAATGACGACCCCACGACGGCTTCGCGCCCTTGGGATCGTGATCGCGATGGTTTCGTCCTGGGCGAAGGTGCCGGTGTCTTGGTGCTTGAAGATTACGAGCATGCCAAAAAGCGAGGCGCGCGTATGTATGGCGAGTTTGCCGGCTTTGGTATGAGCTCAGACGCGCACCATATAACCGCGCCAGATCGCGATGGCCCACGCCGCGGCATTATTAATGCGCTGCGTAACGGTGGCATCAACACCGACCAGGTTCAGTATGTCAACGCCCATGGCACCTCGACACCCTTAGGTGATAAAAATGAGACCGAAGCCTTGAAGCTAGCCTTCGGTGATCATGCCAAAAAATTGGTGGTGAACTCAACCAAGTCAATGACAGGTCATTTGCTAGGGGCCGCAGGCGGTATCGAAGCCGTCTTTGCCACGTTAGCCGTCCATCATCAGATTTCTCCACCCACGATCAATATCTTTAATCAAGATCCTGAGTGCGACCTTGATTACTGCGCCAACGCGGCACGCGATCTCAAAATCGATGTGGCGCTCTCCAATTCTTTCGGTTTTGGTGGCACCAACGGTTCAATGGCAGTGCGTCGAATCTAGTGTTTCGTCGTGCGTCGCCTGAGCACTTGTCTTTACCCCTGCAACTGCAACTGACTCATCCCAGATGGGCGGTTGTGGTCGGCTGGGTTGCCGCAGTACTTGCCTGGTTTTCTTTAGCCCTGTGTGGCTATTGGCAGGGAGTACCTGTTTGGGCTGTGTTGCCGGTGGGGGGCCTCAGCGTACTCGTGCATCATCTTATGCAGCAACGTCAGCAGCGCTGGCTTAAGCAGCATTATTTGTGTTTTCAACAGTCACCCACCACGTTAATGACAGCCCCTCGTAGTTTTTTGGGCACTTTTTCTAAAAATACCGGTCAGAGCACTTTGACACCTGTTACTTTGCAACAGCACTGGACACATATTTTTGGATTGACCTTGCGTTTGAATTTGCACAATCACCCCCATAACAAGCCTCAAGCGGTCACCGTGACGCTTTGGCGCAGTCAGTTGCCTGCTCAAACCTACCGCCGCCTGAATATTTGGGCTGCGTGGCAGGCGGCACGCTGCACGCCGTTATCCAAAGGGGAAACCGCGTGAGTGAACGCGATGTTGATGCCGAGTTAGTGTCTCGAGTGCAGGCGGGTGACAAGCAGGCGTTTGATCTGCTAGTGATCAAATACCAGCGAAAAATCATGCGCTTACTGTCGCGCATGATTCGCGATCCCGCCGAAATCGAAGACGTTGCCCAAGAGGCCTTCATTAAGGCCTATCGTGCTTTGCCGCAATTCAGGGGCGACAGCGCCTTTTACACCTGGTTGTATCGCATCGCGATCAATACGGCACGCAACTGGTTGGCCGCAAATAAACGCGCGCCCAGCACACCTTCTGCCTTTGAAAACGAAGAAGGTGAAACTTTTAACGAATCTGACGCACTAACCGATGGAAGTAACCCTGAATCTGAGATGGCAAGCCGCCAAATCGCTGAAACAGTGAACAAAGCGATTAACGATTTGCCCGAAGAGTTACGTAATGCCATTGTGATGCGTGAAATTGACGGTATGAGTTACGAAGACATTGCAGAAAGTATGAATTGTCCAATCGGCACGGTACGGTCTCGGATTTTCCGGGCTCGCGAGGCCATTGCAACGCGTTTGCGTCCATTGCTGGGTGACACCGGCGACCGGCGCTGGTAAGGATAAAGCCATGAAAGATCAGTCTATAACCCCTCAGGCAAGTACCAGCCAGCAGCCAAACGCGGCCGCGAGCGAACACGCTCCCCTTGTTGTAAACGAGGTATCTGTGACAATTTCAGCGTGGATGGATGGCGAGGCACAAACCAGTTTACCTGCCGAATTATTTACGGCCTCAGGACACGATACGTGGCGGGTTTATCACTTGATTGGTGACACGTTGCGTACGCCCGAACTGGCGTTGTCAACCAAAGCCGATTTGTCTCAGCGTGTGGCGCAGGCACTGATCACCGAGCCCGCATTGAGTGGGCCTGAGTTTGAGGTTGCACCGCCCCCCGCGACCCCGCGCAAGCTTGCGCCATTTTCAAAACTGTTGCGCCGCGTGGTGTGGCCGAGTGTTGCGATGGCCGCTGCGGTTGCCTCCGTGGTGTGGGTTGCAAAACCCCTGTTTGTGCCAGAGTTATCGGCCCCCTCGGCGCAAACCGCTAAAGCCAACGCACCGAGTTCGGTGGCGACTAACCTTGAGGCCACGGCTGTGCGTGACTATGTGACCGCGCATCGTCAGATTTCGGGGCCGTCTAATGTGCGGCCTGCCTCGTTTGGTGCGCAGCGCTAATGGGTAGCGGGCGCGCGCATCAGAGGCGCAATACCGCATGGTTTAAAAGTGCGATGCCGATCGCTTCGCAAGGCCTGTTGCTGCTCGTATGTTCTGGATTGTGTATTGGGCTCCTCACACAGGCGCAGGGTCAAACTGCGCCCACCTCAGTGCCGACGTTAGCGCCGATCTTAGCGCCCGCGGCAAACGCCGCCCCGGCATCTAGTTCGCCCGAGGCTGCGCTTTTAAGGCAAATACAACAAGCAGCGCGGCACCTGAACTACGAGGGCGTTTTTACCTTTCAGCAAGGTGAGGCGATCGAGTCATCGCGCATGACGCATGTCTTTGATGGTCAAGACGAAAAAGAACGCATCGAAGTGCTTGATGGGCCACCGCGCGAATACCTTCGGCGTAACGACGAAGTGCAAAGTCTCTTACCTGAGCAAAAAATAATTTTGCGTGAACAGCAACGTGGCGACCGTTTTCCAGGCTTGCTGTTGTCGGATCCCTCCGCACTTGAGGCGCATTATCAGTTGCGCACCTCACCCGAACCTTATCGTGTCGCGGGTCGTTCATGTCGCGTGATTGAAATTGTGCCGCGTGATTCGCATCGCTATGGGTACCGGTTGTGCGCAGACCTTGAGTCAAACCTCTTGCTTAAAGCGCAAACGCTGACAGGCGAGGGTTCTGTGCTTGAACAGGTTGCGTTTACGCAAGTGGCGATTGGTCAAGCGATCAATCAGCAGTCGCTGCGCTCGTCGTGGTCGACTGCGGGTTGGCTCACACAGGATATGCAGCAACAAGTGATTGATCTTGCGGCCCTTGGCTGGCGCGTACCTGCGCCACCGGGATACCTGCCAACTTCACAACTTGCGCGCGTTTTTGCTGATCAGCGCATGGTCAATCAGCTTGTGTTGTCTGATGGCTTAGCAACAATTTCAATTTTTATTGAACCTTATCGCGCAGAGCGGTCTGAGTATCTATCCCAGGGCGCTGCGCGCAGCGGTTCTGTCAATATCTTTGGGATCCGTATTGCAAATTTCTGGTTGACTGTTTTGGGTGAAGTGCCGGCTACCACCCTTGAACTATTAGCCCAGTCGATTCAATACGTTCCACCAGCGGGCTCGCGCTAGCGAGTCTTCTTAGAATGTTTTCTTGGAGTCTCTGATGCAAGAACAATTTCATTTCTCGTTGTATCACTCAGTGGGTCGTGCGCGCCGTGCCGTGCTTGCACTCTTGATGGGTGTGGTGCTCATTGCCGGTGGTCTGCAACATCTCTCAGCGCAGGCGCAAATGGCAGGCCTGCCTGATTTCACGACCATTGTCGAAAAATCTGAACCTGCAGTGGTGAACATTCGCACCACAGCAAAAGTCGCTGCTCGCTCGGGCGCTCAGGGTCAAGATCCCTACGAAATGTTTCGCCATTTTTTTGGGCCTGACTTTCAGCCTCCCGGTGGCCCACGCAATGGTCAACCGCAAAATCCTCGTGGTAAACCGCGTGCCGAGCCTGAAGAACGTTCGGTTCCGCGTGGCGTGGGTTCTGGTTTCTTCATCTCAGAAGATGGTTACTTGTTGACCAATCATCACGTGGTTGAAGATGCAACCGATATCTTTGTGACGTTGACCGATGCGCGCGAATTCAAAGCCAAAGTGATTGGCAGCGACAAGCGTACGGATGTAGCGCTTCTTAAAGTTGAGGCGAAGGGTTTGGCCTATCTGCCAATTGGTAGCGCCAAGCTGCTTAAAAAAGGGCAGTGGGTGATGGCTATCGGTTCGCCCTTTGGTCTTGAATCAACTGTGACCTCAGGCATCGTGAGCGCACTGGGTCGCGAAACGGGTGATTACCTGCCGTTTATCCAAACTGACGTAGCAGTAAACCCAGGCAACTCGGGTGGACCCTTGCTCAACCTGAAGGGCGAAGTGGTTGGGATTAACGCACAGATCGTGTCGCGCAGCGGCGGTTTTATGGGGATTTCGTTAGCGATCCCGATTGAAGAGGCCATGTCTGTCGTGGATCAGTTGCGTGCCTCAGGCTCGGTCACGCGTGGTCGAATCGGCGTACAAATCGGCGAGGTCAGTAAAGACGTTGCACAGGCGATTGGTTTACCTAAGGCTGAAGGTGCCCTGGTAGGTGGCGTTGAGCCCGATGCGCCTGCAGACAAGGCTGGTGTGCTGCCCGGTGACGTCATTACCAAGTTTGGCGATAAGCCGATCGGTCGCTGGTCTGATTTGCCTCGCTTAGTGGGCGAAACAAAGCCTGGCACGACCTCAAGCCTTGAAGTGTGGCGTAAAGGCAAGCCCTTAACGCTCAAAGTGACCGTGGCTGAGTTAAAAGCCGACAAAACGGCCGCTGCGGCACCTGCCACGGGTAAAGCGGCAGAGCCTGCCACCACCGTGCTGGGTATGGAAGTGGTTCCAGTCAAAGAAGATGTTCAGAAAAAGCTGCGCATCAAGGGTGGTGTGCAGGTGACCGCTGTTGAGGCCCCTGCCAGCACAGCTGGGGTGGTCGAAGGCGACATTATTCTGGCTGTCAATGACACGGATATCACGACTCCAGCCCAATTTGCCAAAGTGGTCGCTGGGTTGGATCAGTCTCGCCCCGTTGGCCTGATGGTTCGAACCGGTGATCAAACCCGCTGGGTCGCTGTTCGGACCGAGAAGTAGGCTGTTTGTACGGCTAAATAGCCCTAGACAGGCTAGAATAGCGGTTTGCCGCAAAAGGGGCGCAGGGCGCCCCTTTTGCTTGGTATCTTACTTTTTAGGCGTTATGCAGCATATTCGCAATTTCTCGATCATTGCCCATATTGATCACGGTAAATCCACCCTGGCCGACCGACTGATTCAGCGCTGTGGCGGCTTGGCAGACCGCGAAATGTCTGCACAGGTGCTTGACTCGATGGACATCGAGCGCGAGCGCGGTATCACGATTAAAGCGCAAACTGCCGCGTTGCACTACAAAGCAGCAGATGGGCAAATTTACAACCTCAATCTGATTGATACCCCTGGTCACGTCGACTTCTCGTACGAGGTGAGTCGTTCGTTGTCAGCCTGCGAGGGGGCGTTATTAGTGGTCGATGCCTCGCAAGGTGTCGAAGCGCAAACGGTTGCCAATTGCTACACCGCGATCGAACTTGGCGTTGAGGTCGTGCCTGTCTTAAATAAAATGGATTTGCCGTCGGCCGATCCTGAAAGTGCCCGTGCTGAAGTCGAAGAAGTGATTGGCATTGACGCCTCAGAGGCTATTCTGGCTAGCGCCAAAACTGGCATGGGCATTGATGAGATCCTCGAGGCTGTTGTGGCTCGTATTCCTGCCCCAAAAGGTGACGCCTCAGAGCCGTTGCAAGCGTTGATTATCGATTCGTGGTTTGATAATTACGTTGGCGTGGTCATGCTGGTGCGTGTGGTCAACGGCGTGCTCAAGCCCAAAGATAAAATTTCTTTTATGGCAACCGGTGCTGTCCATCTGGTCGAGCAAACAGGTGTGTTCACCCCTAAATCACAGGCGCGGCCTCATTTGTCCGCGGGTGAGGTGGGGTTTGTGATTGCCGGCATCAAAGAACTTGCTGATGCCAAGGTTGGCGACACGATTACGCTGTTAGCCAAGCCTGCGGCCCAGGCCTTACCTGGGTTTAAAGAAGTCAAACCTCAGGTGTTTGCCGGGTTGTATCCGGTTGAAAGTAGCGAATACGATCAGCTGCGCGATTCACTCGAAAAACTCAAACTCAACGATTCTTCGTTGATGTACGAACCTGAGGTGTCGCAGGCGCTTGGCTTTGGCTTTCGTTGCGGCTTTTTGGGGTTGTTGCACATGGAGATCGTGCAAGAACGCCTTGAGCGTGAATTTGATATGGATATCATCACGACTGCACCCTCGGTGGTGTACGAGGTGGTGTTGCGCGATAACAGTGTGATCCAGATTGAAAGCCCCTCGCGTATGCCCGACGTTGGACAGTATCTTGAAATTCGCGAACCGATCGTGACAATCACCTTGTTTATGCCCCAAGAATACGTGGGCCCGGTGATGACGCTATGCAATAACAAGCGCGGTCAGCAATTGGATATGACGTACCACGGCCGTCAGGTGCATTTGCACTACGAAATGCCGTTGGCTGAAATCGTGCTCGATTTCTTTGACAAATTAAAGTCAGTATCGCGAGGCTATGCCTCGATGGATTACGAATTTAAAGAATATCGTTCTGCCGATGTTGTAAAGGTTGACCTCTTAATCAACACCGATAAGGTTGATGCGCTGTCAAACATTTGCCATCGCTCAAACGCACGTTATCGCGCGCGTGATGTGGTGGCGCGCATGCGCGAACTGATCCCGCGTCAAATGTATGACGTGGCGATTCAGGCAGCAATCGGCGCCGAGATCATCGCCCGCGAAAACGTCAAAGCCTTGCGCAAAAACGTGTTGGCTAAATGTTACGGCGGTGACATCAGCCGCAAGAAAAAGCTGCTTGAAAAACAAAAAGCCGGTAAAAAACGCATGAAGCAAGTGGGTAGCGTCGAGATCCCCCAAGAGGCGTTCTTAGCGATCTTGCAAGTTGATGATAAATAATCTTTCTACAAGGCCGAGCTGATGAGCTGGAATTTTGCCCTGATACTCTTCGTGCTGATGCTTGTCACGGGGGTGGTGTATGCCCTGGATAAGTTTTCGTTGCGTCCGGCGCGTCAACGTCGTGTAGCCGAAGCCTTAGCCTTGGCACGACCTAGCTGGGCAAGCCTGCCTCACGCTGAGGTGCAAAATCGCGAAGAGCAAATCCGCACTGAGGTCGGCCATGTGCCTTGGTGGGTTGAGTACGGCGTTAGTTTCTTTCCGGTTATTTTGTTTGTGTTTGTGTTGCGCTCGTTCATTGTCGAGCCGTTTCGTATTCCGTCAGGCTCGATGCTGCCTACGCTTCAGTCAGGTGACTTGATTCTGGTCAATAAATTCACCTATGGCTTGCGTTTGCCGGTCATTGATAAAAAAATTATTCCGCTAGGCGAGCCTGCGCGTGGTGATGTGATGGTGTTTCGCTATCCGGTTGATCCTTCGGTGGATTACATCAAACGGGTGGTTGGTTTGCCGGGAGACCAACTGGCTTATCTTGATAAAAAGCTGTTCATCAACGGTAAAGAAATTCTTAGAACGGCTGATGGTCAGTATTTTGAGCCAGACCGTGTCTCATATACGGCACAGTTTTCTGAACAACTGGGCGAAAAAAATCACCAAATATTGCTTGATGAGCGACGATCGCAAGAAATAGGACCCATTACAAACTTTCCGTATCGTGAAAAATGTGAATACCTTAGAAATGGTGTGCGATGCACCGTTCCGGCGGGCGTTTACTTTATGATGGGTGACAATCGCGATAACAGTTTGGATAGTCGTTACTGGGGTTTTGTCCCCGAGGCCAATATCGTCGGAAAAGCTTTTTTTATTTGGATGAACTTTAGCCACCTGAGCCGCATCGGTCGCTTTTACTAAGTTCATATTGTTTTAGTCACTGCTAATTATTGTTTGTTCATGTCACCCTCTGCACTTGAGACCTCGCTTGGATATCAGTTTGCCAAACCTGCTTTGCTTGAGCAGGCGTTGACGCACCGTAGCCATGGCGCGCGTCACAACGAGCGGCTTGAGTTTTTAGGTGACTCGGTACTAAGTGTTTCGGTCTCGGCGCTGTTGTTTAGCCATTACGGTACGCTCGATGAAGGCGATCTCTCGCGTGTCAGGGCAAACTTAGTCAAGCAAGCCTCGCTCGCTGAAATTGCGCAAAAGCTTGAACTGTCAAAATACTTACGCTTAGGCGAAGGCGAGCTTAAAAGCGGTGGGTTCAGACGGCCTTCGATTTTAGCGGACACCTTTGAAGCGATTTTGGCTGCAGTGTTTTTAGATGGCGGCTATGTGGCAGCTCAGCAGTTAATTGAGCGCCTGTATGTTCCGATCTTGGCTAGCGTTGATCCGTTAACCCTAGGTAAAGACGCCAAAACCCTGCTGCAAGAGTTTTTGCAAAGTCGTCAGTACGCGTTACCCGTATACAGTGTCGTCGCCACCCATGGCGCGGCGCATAGTCAGCAGTTTGAAGTCGAGTGCTCGGTTCCGGTGCTTGATATCAAAGTGGTGGCCGCAGGTGCCAGTCGTCGTGCCGCCGAACAGTCGGCAGCAAAACTTGCACTTGTTGCGGCTGAGGCAGCGAGCCCAGCCCCCGCTAAAAAGCGTTCAACCCGGGCGCGCAAAACGGCACAACTCACGCTGCCGGTTGCGGTTGCCCAGGAGCTTAAATGACAGAAACAGCATATCGCTGTGGTTTTATCGCAGTAGTCGGGCGCCCTAACGTTGGTAAATCTACTCTGACCAACGCTTTAATCGGTAGCAAAATCACCATCGTGTCGCGTAAGGCACAAACCACGCGTCACCGTATTCAGGGTGTACTCACGCGCGAGCACGAGCAATTTGTGTTTGTCGACACACCTGGGTTTCAAACCCGTCACGGTGGCACCATGAACCGCATGATGAATCGCGTGGTGACGCAAACCTTAGCGGGTGTGGATGTGGTGTTGTTTGTGGTTGAGGCAGGCAAGTGGTCGCCTGGTGATGCCAAGTTGTTGTCACTATTACATGACCCAGCCCGCACGATATTGGTGATTAGCAAGATTGATCAGCTTAAAAACCGCGATGAACTTTACCCCTTCGTGGCAAAAATTGCGTCTCAGTATCAATTTGATGCAGTGGTACCAGTCAGCTCAACTAAAAAACATCAGCTTGATCAGTTGCTCGATGAAGTGGCTAAGCGCTTACCCGAAAACGAAGCCTATTTTGATGCCGATACGCTGACTGACAGGCCGATTCGATTTATTGCTTCTGAGCTCATTCGCGAAAAAATCTTTCGCTTGGTGGGTGATGAATTGCCTTACGGCTGTACCGTCATGATCGAGCAGTGGGAAGAAACCGACAAGGGCGTGCACGTGGCAGCCTGTGTGATTGTTGAGCGCGATAGTCACAAGCCGATTTTGCTGGGGGTCGGCGGCAGCCACATGAAGCGCATTGCTTCAGAAGCCCGCCAAGATATTGCCAAGTTATTGGATAAACCGATACACCTTGAGGTATACATCAAGGTCAAAAAAGGCTGGGCCGAAAAAGAGGGCAGCCTACGCGATCTAGGCTATGAGTAAACGCGCTGCGCGCGTACACGAAACCCCAGGCTATGTATTGCATGCAACGGCCTGGCGAGAAACCTCTCTGATTGTTCAAGCGTTTTCACGCGATCATGGCTGGGTCAGCATGGTGGCAAAGGGTGCCAAGCGCCCACACTCGGTCTTGCGGCCGGCGCTGTCCTTATTTCAGCCTCTGTTGCTATCCTGGACGGGTGCCAGTGAAATCAAAACGCTGACGCGTGCTGAATGTGCGGGCGTGCACGCGATACAGGGCCCCGCGATGATGTCGTGCTGGTACATGAACGAGCTCTTGTTTCGTTTATTGCCGCACGAAGATCCACACCCACGTTTATTTGATGCCTACGTGATGGCCTTGCAAAGCCTGGCAACAGGCTCGCCTGCAGCCGGTGCGTTACGCAAGTTTGAATGGGTGTTGCTGCAAGAGACCGGCTATGGGGTCGAGGCCGCCTTGCCCGATTTTGATGACGCCAAGCAAGAGCCCGCACTACGCGCTTCGCTGCGAGCGCGTTTAGCAGAGCATTTGGCGGGTAAGCCGCTGGCTACCCGACAGGTATTGTTGGCGTTGCAGCGGTATCAAGGCGCGAAGTAAGCCTTCGCGCCTCTACTAAGCGCTTACGCAGTCAACACCGCCCGACCCGTTACCTTGCCTTGACGCAATGACGTCAACACCTTGTCTGCATCGGCAAGCGGATGCTTATGTACAGGAATTGGTGTGATCTTGCCGTCTTTCACCAACTGCAGCAGATCACGCATCTCTTGAAGCGAGCCGGTGTAGCTGCCCAAAATTTGCGCGGCTTTCATCGGGATGAAGGCAATTGGCCAGGGTGCAGCGCCACCAAACAAGCCGACGATCACCAGCTTGCCGCCTTTGATCATGACGTTAAAACCAAGCTCAGTGGTTGAGGGGGCACCCACCAAATCCACGATGCCTTGTAACAGTTTGCCGCCGTTTGCTGCAATGATTTGTTGCGCGGCATCGGGTGCGGCGCCATCAATCGCAGCCAAGGCACCGGCGTCAAGCGCGGCTTGACGTTTGACGGGGTCGATATCCACCACAATTGCGCCTACGCCGTTTAAGGCTTTGACTAAGGCCAAGCACATGAGGCCCAAGCCACCAGCACCCATGATCACGATGGGATGCTTCTGATAAAGGCTGGCACCGATCTTATTGAGTGCGCTGTAGGTCGTGATCCCAGAGCAGGCATAAGGCGCAATCGCTGCGGGGTCAAGATCACCGATATCAATCAAATAACGCGCATCAGGAACCATGATGTGGTCAGCGTAGCCACCGGGGCGATGTACGCCCAAGTACTGTGGATTCGCGCAATGATTTTCGAGTTGATCTAAACAAGCGGGGCACTGGCGGCAACCAATCCACGGGTACACCAAATAGTTACGGCCTTTTTCAACGCCCGAGGCTTGTGGGCCCAGCGCGACCACAGTGCCTGCAGTTTCGTGTCCCATGGTCATCGGCAATTTGATGCCACGATCTTTCAGTGACAGCGTACGGCCATTACCCAGGTCGTAACCGCCTTCCCAAAAATGGATGTCGCTGTGACACACGCCAGCCGCGCGCACCTGCACCAGCACTTCGGTGCCGGTCGGCTCAGGTGTTTGGGTCTCGATTAGTTCGAGGGCTTCACGAAAATTCACGACGCAGTAGCATTTCATATTTTTAGTCTCGTGTTTTTAGAAAAGAGTTTTAAAAGGTTGTCAGCTAAATAAAGAATTTGAAATTTTTATTGAGTGGTGCTGCTTCATGTCGTCGTGATACGAAGCAGCTTAAGGTAATCATCAAGCCTCAAAACACCAGTTCAATCAGGCGTGGCCCTTTCTCTTTAGCAGCAATACGCATTGCATTGGCAAAGCCTTCAAGAGTTGTGACTTGTGTACCTGCGACGCCGTGCCCTTTTGCCAGCGAGACCCAATCTAAGAATGGGCGATCAAGGTCAAGCATGCGTTTGGCGTTGTCACCCGCTTCGGGGCCGCCCATGTTGGCGAGCTCGCCGCGCAAGATGCGGTACGAACGATTGGCAAAAATCACGACCGTCACATCAAGATTTTCGCGTGCCATGGTCCAGAGGGCTTGCACGGTATACATTGCGCTGCCGTCACCAATAAAGGCAAACACTTTGCGATCAGGGCAGGCGACTGCGGCGCCGACCGCGGCCGACAAGCCCCAGCCGATGGCGCCGCCCGTGATATCAATGCAATCGTGCGGAGCCGCTTGCGGCAAGGTCTTGGCAAATTGACGACCCGAGGTCACAGCCTCGTCAACCATGATGGCGTTTTCGGGCAAGGTGGCCGCGATGATGGCGCCAAAGTGTTCAACAGAGGGCGTGCCAGTGGGCAGGTCAGTGATGATGGGCCCCGTTGATAACTGTGCGGGGGCGGTGTTCTGTGCACCCAAGGCATCCACCAGTGCTTGCAGGCTGGCTTCAATGTCATGCGTCAGCGTGGCCAAGGTGTGAATTTCACAATCGGGTTGCTTGATCATGCGTGGCTTGTTGGGATAGGCAAAAAATGCCACGGGTGGCGCGCTACCCACTAGCACCAGATGCTTGGCATCTTTGATCATTGCGACCGCACCGTCTACTGGAAAAGGCAGTGGCGCAATATTGACCCGACCGCGGCCACGTTCCATACGCGGGTTGCGTGGCTCTGAGGCCAATTTACAGCCCGTATGCGCGGCAATTTTGCCCGCCAGCGTTGCGGCGTTGGCACGTAAGGCAGGCCCACCCAGTAACAGAGTGGTGGCTTCGGCCGTCTTGCGATCAGACAACAAGCGGGCTAAGGCCAGCACGGTATCCGTCAACGGTGCCGCGGCAGTTTGCGCAGGCGCGGTTGAATAGTGGCCTGGGTCAGAAGGCTCCCAAGCACAGTTGGCTGGCAACACGAGGGTGGCGATGCGCCCAGGTGTGCTGCGCGCTTGTGAAATCGCCTCAGCAGTGTCTAAGGGCGCTGCAGTGGCCGACATGGTGGTCTTGACCCAGTTTGACATCGGGCGAGCCACCGCTTCAACGTCAGAGTTCAGCGGCGCATTGTTATGGATATGATCCAGCGCATGCTGCCCGACGATATTGACCATGCCCGAGTACGCGCGCTTGGCATTGTGAATATTGGCCAGCGCATTGCCTAACCCGGGTCCTAGATGCAAGAGCGTTGCAGCGGGTTTTTCAGCCATACGGTAGTAACCATCGGCAGCGCCACTGACCACGCCTTCAAATAAGCCCAGCACGCAACGCATGCCTGGAGCCCGGTCAAGTGCTGAAACAAAATGCATTTCAGAGGTGCCAGGGTTGGCAAAACAAACATCGACTTCACCCTCAAGAAGGGTGTGCACCATTGCTTCTGAACCGTTCATTGCATTGCTCCTGAGGTTTTATTTTTAAGTGTTTCGCGCGCGATGATGACTTGTTGGACTTCGGTCGCGCCTTCATAAATACGTAATGCCCTAATTTCACGATATAACATTTCAAGCGGATGACCGACTCGCACACCCAAGCCACCGTGCAACTGCACGCAGCGGTCGATCACGCGCTGGGCAGCTTCAGTGGCAAACATCTTCGCCATCGCTGCGGATTTTGTGGTGCGGCGTTGTAAGACATCGCGCTCCCAGGCTGCGCGATAGATCAATAGCGTGGCCGCATCGATTTCTGTGCACATATCGCCAATGGCGCCCTGTGTCATCTGCAAATCCGACAACATCGCGCCAAACATTGGGCGTGTGGTGGCGCGACTGATACCCATATCCAGAGCGATCTCGGCAAAGCCTAGGGCCGCCGCACCTACCGAGGCTCTGAACACATCAAGATTTTGCATTGCGACTTTAAAACCCTGGCCGGGCAGGGCTAAGCGTTGCGAAGCCGGGATCTCGCAGTCAGTGAAGGTCAGGCTGCCGATCGGGTGTGCCGCGATGACGTCAAAGCGCTCGCTGACGTTTAAGCCATGTGTCTTCGCATCCACCACAAAGGCTGTGACGCCTTCAGCTTCGTCACCCTCAACGCGAGCAAACACAATATAAAAATCTGCGATGTCAGCGTTTGAGATCCAGGTTTTCACGCCATTGAGGCGATAGCCTGAAGCTGTGCGCGTCGCGCGTGTCGTCATGGCAGCAACGTCAGAGCCTGCGTCAGGTTCAGACAAGGCAAACGCTGCGATCAGTTCTCCAGTGGCAACCTTGGGTAGATATTTTTCTTTGAGATGATCAGAGCCAAATAACGAGATTGGCCCGCTACCTAAACCCGCCATGACAAAGGCAAAATCGGCTAAGCCATCGTAGTAGCTCAGCGTTTGCCGGATCAAACACAAGCTGCGTGAATCAAGCGCGGGCAAGGCACCGCCATACTGGGCTGGCACACAGTAACGTAGCCAGCCTGCTTTTCCTAACGCGCGTGTGAGGTCTATGCAGGCTTGATCGACATTACCTTGGTGTACGCGATTGGTGAATCGTTGTGCAGACCACTTGTGTAAGTCCTCGTGTAGCTGACGATGGCTATCGTCAAAAAACGGTAAGAGTAAGGAATCGGGGTTAAACATTTAGGCTTTTCTCGCAAGAATTTCGCTGGCCATGTCGCGCAGCTTATTTTTTAAGATCTTCACAGCGTTGGCGCTTTGAACGGTCGGAAACTCGCTGACGACTTCAAAGTGTACGGGGACCTTGTAGCCTGCCATCGTGCGTTTGCACTCGGCGGCCCAGCGAGCAGGGTCTGCTTGCGAACCCGCGTAAAGGATCACGAAGGCAACTGGCAAGATTTTTGTACCCTGCGTGGCACCAACCACTTGGCAGGCCTGTACGCCGGGTAAGGCCTCAATCGCATGTTCGATCTCTGCAGGGTTGACTAAAAACCCAGATAAGCGCATCGAGTCGCCCATGCGTGTTTGGAACACAAACTGCGTGTCGCTCACGGTATAGCCAAGGTCGCCTGTTTTGAAAAAGAGATCGGGCGTGTAGGCTTGGGCTGTAGCGTCAGGGTTGTCGAGGTAGCTCAACATTTGGCTGGCACACTTGATTTCGATTTCGCCAGATTCGCCATGTGGTGCAAGCTGTCCGGTCGCGGGGTCACGTACGCGCACACGCGCGTCTGGGTGTATCAGGCGCCCGCCCGACAGGTAGCGCACGCTGACGTCGCCCTGCGAGGCGTCAAGGGGTTGCGCTGCCATCAGCGCCTGCAATTCACTTGATCCATACAGACCAGTGAGTGCAACATGGTTGCGTTCCGCCTCTTCAAGCAGATTAGTGATGGCAGGTGAAAAGCTTGCGAACCCAAACAGTTTGCAGGTTGCGAACGTGGCAGGAGAGGGGGCCGCTTCAAAGAGTTTTAATAGCGATTCGTTATTGGCGTAGGTGTGGGTAACCTGATGCTTACGAATTTGTTCAAGTGTGCTGTGCGTGTCAGAGACCGGTTCGCACACAACCGTGCATCCGGTTGCCAGGCCACCCGTCAGGGTTGAAAAGCCAAAGGCGCCACAAAAAGGCGCGCTTGCCAAAATACGACTTGTTTGGTCGTAGCTAAAAGCCTGTTGCATCGCATCGGCGTGAACGATCAAAGAGTGCTGATTATGCAAAACAAACTTTGGCAGTGAGGTCGTGCCCGAGGTGGTAAAGCATAGCGCTGGTGCCTGACCAAAGGCGTTGGGGGCGGGGTGCGTGTTTTGCAGTAAGTCGCTGAAGGCGTGCAGGGTGTGCCCGCGTTGGGCGATTGCCGTCATCGCTGCGCTGCCGGGTTCGCCCACCGCCAGAACACCGTGCAGACGCGCGAGTACTTCTTGCGGGATGTCAGCGAGCATGTCAGCAAAGGCAATACCTTTGAACTCAGGCCACAAGACAAGCCAATCGGCCTTGCCGCGACCGATAATGTCGGCAACCTCTTGGCTGCGAAAGCGTGTGTTAACAGCTAAAACAGTTGCGCCCAAGTGTGCGCAGGCTAAAAAGGTTTGCACCCAGGCGGCGCAGTTAGGTAACCATACGGCGACGCGGTCGTGGGCTTTGATCCCGATCGCGGCCATGTTGCCCGCTAGCTGTAAGACTTGTTGGTGCAGTGCCGCAAAAGTGACTGGGGTGTCGCGGTCAATGAGTGCTGGATGGTTTGCGTGGGTCTTGGCTAAGACTGCCATGCGCTCAGAGAAGAATAGTGATGTTGCTGTCATACCAGAGTGCCCGTTGGTTTGTACTGCTATATTTGCACCTGTCACTATAGTACGAATACGCTAGGAATATGTACCCCTCGCTCAACTGGGAGAGGGTTCACGGAGAGAATCATGAAGCACCCGCATTTTGTTCGTCGTTTGCTGTTGTCGGCCTTCGCCGTAGCTGGTCTGTTCAGTACGGCCTCGTCTGTTGTTCAGGCACAAGATTTTCCCTCGCGCCCCATGACCCTGGTGGTGCCTTATCCTGCCGCGGGCGCGGCCGACATGTTTGGCCGCTCAATGGCGCAAGCCCTTGAAGGTGCGCTCAAGCAAACCGTGGTCGTTGAAAACCGACCTGGTGCCGGTGGCAACGTTGGGATGACCTACGTCTCACGCGCTAAACCTGATGGCTATGTGATTGGTTTGGGCACGATTGGTACACAAACAATTAATCAGTTTATTTATCCAGAGATGCAGTTTGATCCTGAAAAAGATCTGATGCCGATCGCACTGGTTTCAACCACGCCTAACGTGCTTTCGGTGGCTGCGACGTCACCCTGGAAAAATCTGCAAGACGTGATTAATGCCGCCAAGCAGGCCAAAGATAAAAAACTGACCTATGGCACGCCTGGGATTGGTTCATCCGTACATTTGACGGCTGCATACTTTGAGGCCGTCACCGGCATAGAACTTCTGCATATTCCCTTTAAGGGCGTATCGGCGTCGTTGCCCGCCCTGATTGGCGGTCAGATTGATCTGCTGTTTGATAACTTGCCCGGTACGATTAATCAAATTAACGAGGGTGGTCGCATACGCGGTATCGCGGTGACCTCGGCCGAGCGCAGCCCGCAAGCCCCTAACTTGCCGACCTTTGCTGAATCGGGTGCCGCAGGCTTTGACGTCACAGCCTGGTTTGCGATTTATGCGCCGCGTGGCACGCCCGCCGCGGTGATGGATAAGCTGATTGCGGCGTCGCGTGAAGGTCTTAAAACAGACAAGGTGGTGCAGGCGTATGCCAAGATGGCAGCGACGCCAGGCAATCGCTTTGGATCAGAATTGGGTGCATTTGAACAAGCTGAGCGCGCCAAATGGGGCAAGCTCGTTAAAGATAGAGGAATCAAAGCAGAATGAAAGGGACAACAGCATTAGTTACCGGCGGTAGCCGTGGGATTGGTCGTGCAGTCGTTGAACGTTTGCTCAAAGATGGCTACGAGGTCTTAAACTTCAGTCGCACTGCACCTAAGCAGCTACTGCCAGGTGAGATTTTTGAATCGGTTGATTTGGGTGACGCTAAGCGCACCCGTGAAGCCATTGGCGACTGGGCCGCTAAAAAACAGATTTTGAGTCTGGTCAATAACGCGGCAATGATCCATGTGGCAAAAATTCAAGACGTGACCACTGAGCAAATCGAAGAGATGGTTGCTCTGAATATGGTGGCACCTTTGCTGTTGATGCAGGGTGTGTTGCCAGCGATGCGTGCCAACAAATACGGTCGCATTGTTAACCTCAGTAGCCGCGCGATGCTTGGCAAAGATGGTCGTACTGTTTATGGTGGCACCAAAGCAGGCCTGGTGGGCATGACGCGCACCTGGGCGCTTGAGACCGCAACTCAAGGCATCACAGTCAACGCGATTGCACCAGGCCCGATTGCCACGGATTTGTTTTTGGACAGCAATCCCCCAGACCTGCCACAAACTAAAAAAATCATGGCGTCGGTTCCGGTCGGGCGCTTCGGTGCCCCCGACGAAGTCGCGCACGCGATCTGTATGTTTCTGGATCCGAAAGCCGGTTACATCACAGGGCAATTGCTCTATGTGTGCGGTGGGTTGTCGGTGGGGTTGACGGGGTAGAAATATTGTTGGCTCGGCAACCTTTAGCGTTGCCGGCGCAACGCTAAGCTCTCGTCCGAATCTGACTCAGAGTCCTAGTTCGGTTTGACGCTCCAAGTGTCGTTCTGTAAAATGGGTGTTACCTTAGTAACACCCGTTTTTCTAATCAATACGTTTGGCGACACCGATGGCCACGACCTCACTCAAACTCTCTGAAAATTTAAGAAGTACCGTGGCGCTGATCGCGCAAAAAGAAGGCGTTACACCGCATGCTTTCATGGTCGAGGCAATCAATCGCGCTGCCGTACTAGCAACCCAGCGTCAGAAGCTGATCGCTGAAGCGCAAGCCGCTCAAGCACAGTCGCTTAAGTCTAAAAAAGGTTTCACGCATCAAGATGTCTTCGCCAGCTTGCGTGCGCGCGCCGACGGTAAAAAGGTATTGCCGCTAAAGGCCAAGTCTTGGTAAAGATTTTTTATAGCAGGCTCGCTCTGACTGATCTAAACCGAATCACTGATTTTCTTCTTGCGCAGCAGCCTGGTGCTGTTCATTCGACTTTAGATTTAATTGACGAGGCGATTAGCCTGCTGGTGCGTCATCCGCTGATCGGTCGTTCGGTTGAGGCAGGCTTGCGAGAGCTTGTCATCTCGCACGGGCGCTCTGGCTATGTCGCGCTTTATAGCTTCGAGCAGGCCCATAGCCTAGTAAATATCTTGGCGACTCGCCATCAGCGAGAGTCCGGCTTTGATTTTGAGCCTCAAGAGCCAAACTCAGTCGAGTAAGACTATATAAAACGCTTCAAATTAAATGGATTGACGGTGATTTAACGGAGCGAGCCTGTTGCTAATCTTTGCCCAGTGTCCTAGCGTACTCTTTGTGGATGTAGTCGATGAAGCTTTGGGCTGCGCTAGAGATCTCTTGTTTTTTACGTACGACTACTCCATAGCGTCTTGCTAGTGCCACATCCGTAACCCGGAGTGTAGGTCGTTTGTGTTTTGCGTTTGCCTGAGCCATTGATTTTGGAAGAAAAGTAATCCCGTTGCCTGCATCCAGCATGCCAAGTAAGGTATTTAGTTGCGAAGCCTCGCGAAGAGATTGGATTGGCAGATTACGTTTTTTTCCTTCTTCCTCTATCACTCGGATAAGAGTCGTGTATCTGTCCAATATCAGTAGGGGATATTTAAGGACTTTTTCAAGCACGACTTCCTTAAATTTGGCTAATGGATGCCCTCTTGGCACGACAAGCAATAGCTCTTCGTCTGCAAGGGTTTGAAAACGTAGCTTGTTTGAGTCGCCGTCAAAGGCGATCACTGCAAGATCAGCCTCGCCGGACTGCACTTTGTCGATTACCTCAGGGTATTGCAGATCGAGAAGACGGATATGAACATCGGTGTACAGTTTCTGATAGCCATTAAGAATACTGGGCAACGCTATCGCAGCAATCATGGGTGTTGCCGCTATCACAATCCTATGACTACCTCGATTTGTTCGGGTGTCAAACTCTTTCACAATTTCTTTTAGACCTACTAACGCGACCTGACTCTGCTCATAGAGTCTGAGGCCATCTTTGGTTGGTTCCATCCTGCGGGTGGTACGGATAAGCAACCTAATGCCAAGACGGTCTTCTAGACGTTGGATACGAGCGGTAACAGACGGCTGCGACACATGCATACGCAGGGCCGCCAGGCTAAAACTACCAAGATCGATAACAGCAATAAAGGTCTCTAATTCAATTAGATCAACTCTAAGTGAGTACGAATCAGATCCATTTATTGGGCGTGATGTGGGCAATTTTATCCTTCACTATTTATTTGTATCTCTTATAAGTCTATCAGCAATTACGAATTGTAAGAATCATGTGTCGGCCTGATACTTACTCCATCAAACCAAAAGGGCTGCAGGTTTTAACCCGACACTGGTGTTGCATGACGCAGGCCACCCAACTGGAAAATGATGAGTAGAGGCGAAAAAAAAGTGACTTATGCGACACCCACCACCGTTGAAAAAAATAGGGGATCAGCCCCAGCGGAGCCGTTCGATACGAAAGAATATCGGCGGGCATTGGGCGTCTTTCCTACGGGTGTCGCCATTATCACGACGAGGGACAACTCTGCCGAGCCTGTGGGTCTCACCTGTAACTCCTTTACCTCTGTTTCACTTGAACCTCCGTTAGTTTTATGGAGCATGCGTAAAGCTAGTAAGTCGATCGAAATATTTCGCGAGACGCAGTCTTTCGCGATTAACGTACTGGCGGAGGATCAGGACCACTTGTCGCACCGATTCGCGACAAGCAGTATTGAAAGGAAGTTTGAAAGTGTGGCGTGGACGTCCGGCTATTTAGATTTACCGTTGATTGACCATTGTATGGCTCAGTTTCAGTGCACCATATTTAGTAAACATGATGCTGGCGATCACATCATATTTATTGGAAAAGTTGAACGTTTCGAGGCCGTCCGCGAAAGTAGTTCGCTAGTTTTCTACAAAGGCGCATACATGCTGCTCGCCCAAGCGCAACACCTGTAGCAACGAGTTAACGCCGTACTAAAAATAAAAAGTAACACTTAAAGAGACAGTTAAGATGAAAAAAAAATTATTCAGACAAGTGTTGTCGGCAACCTTACTGATCGCTGGCTTAGCTGGGACGATTCATTCTACCCAGTCTGTAGCGCAAGGCTATCCTGATAAATCTATCAGAATTATCGTGCCCTACGGACCAGGCGGCGGAACTGATATTTTGACTAGAAATATCGCCGATCGGTTAGCTAAAAAATTAGGCCAAAGCATCATTGTCGAAAATCGTCCGGGAGCTGATGGAATTATTGGGACCAGTATTGTGGCGACATCTAAGCCTGATGGATACACCTACTTGATGGCTGTCGATAGCCACATCCTGAATCCGCTCCTTTATAAGACGTTGCCTTATGACACGTTCAAAGATCTGACTGGCGTGACGCTCATTGCGCGGTCGCCATATATTTTCGTCACAAAGGCAGATCAACCTGGAAACAATATAAAGGAGTTTGTAGAGGAAACTCTCAAAGAGCCTAATAAGCGCTCGTTAGCAAACTCTGAAAAATTTTCACTGTTGCTGAATCAAGCGTTTGCATCAAATGAAAAATTGAACGTGATTCATGTGCCGTACAAAGGAAGTGGTCCTATGCTGGTAGATGTGGCGGCTGGCACGGTAACAATGTCGCCAACGAGCATCCTTGCCTCAATTCCTTACTTGCAATCTGGTCGAATGAAAGCGCTAGGGGTCACTGGGAACGAGCGTTCCCCTGCCGTTCCAAACGTGCCAACATTAAAAGAGCAGGGATTTGATAGCTATGACTTTTACGTCAACTATGGTTTGTATGCGCCAACCGGCACGCCTCGAACGATTTTAGAGACGATGCAAAAAGCGGTGAAAGAAGTCGTCGAAACACCAGAAATGAAAGCCATTCTTATCGATAAGGGCGCGGTGCCGGTTGCGAATTCACTTGATGAATTTAATACCTTGCAGAAAGATAATTTTGAAAATCTAAAAAAATTAGCTGAGAAATTTAACCTTAAGGCTGAATAGGGGTGGACATGAAAGAAGTACGTATGTTGTCAGTTACGCCAATTCTTGGATACGGATTTCCTGAAGCGTCACTAGAAGCCGGCATGTTACTGAAGCCCCATGCCATTGGAGCAGACGGTGGCAGTACGGATCCAGGACCATTTTATTTAGGAGATGGCAAGGCATTTTGTTCACGCCTCGCGATGAAGCGTGACTTAAGACTGATGTTAATTGCTGGTTTAAAAGCAGGTGTGCCGGTCATCGTCAGTACCTCAGGTGGAGCAGGTGGTGAGCCACATCTTCAGATGATGTCAGAAATAGTGCACGAAATTGCGAAGGAAGACAATTTAACTTTCAAGCTTGCTCTCATACATTCGGAACAAGACCCTACTTTCATAAAGAAGCGTGTAAGTGAAGGAAGAGTACGTGCAGCGTCGAAGCAACCAGCGCTAACGAATAATGAGATTGAAGCCGCCGTACGAATCGTTGGGCTCATGGGACCAGAGCCTTACATCCGGGCACTTGATGAAGGCGCACAGGTCATTTTAGCTGGGCGTAGCACTGACCCTGCGCCTTGGGCAGCAGTGGCGATTCGTGGCGGCATTCCGCCAGCACAGGCTTGGTATTCGGGGAAGATGCTGGAGTGTGGATCAGAGCCTGCGGTACCTAAAAAAGAAGGGTGTCTGTTAGCACGCGTGACGCAGAGCTATGTCGAATTAGAGCCCACCAACTCAGCACAAAAATGCACAGTGTTATCTGTCGCAAACTTTGCCTTACATGAGAATCCCAGTCCAATTCATCACTTAGAGCCAGGTGGCATGCTAGACACAGAGAATTGTAAATTTGAGCAAGTGAATGAACGAGCTGTGCGAGTAAGCGGGATGATATGGAAGCCGTCAGATGTCTATACGATCAAGATTGAGGGTGTCAGACGCACTGGGTATAAAGCGATCACGATATGTGCGACACGCGATCCAGTGTTGATTCGTGGAATTGATGCGTATTTAAAAAATGCGCAAGATATCATCGCAGAGAAAACGACTGCTTTTGGCGTCAAGACTAGTGAATATCAGCTCGCAATTCGCAGTTATGGGCGCGACGGTGTCATGGGAATAAGGGAGCCACTGCAAGACCAAGTTCCCCATGAAATGTGTTTCGTCGCAGAGGTGATTGCGCACACACAGGATGAAGCTAACGCTGTGATGGGTATCGTTCGACTGACTTTATTGCATTCGGATTTTCCTGGCCGCTTGTGTAAAGAGGGAAATATGGCCATTCCGTTCTCACCCTCAGATATAGAACTAGGAGCAGCTTACGAGTTCAACGTTTATCACATTGTTGAGGCGGATGATCCGTACGGACTTTTTCCGATTGAATATCAGATAGTAGGAGAAAAGAGATGACACGGTTAATCGACTTGGCAAGTGTCTGTAAAAGTAAAAATGCGGGGCCATTTGATTTAACGATCGATGTCATTTTCAACTCGAGAGCTTTATTTGATCGAGTTGCTGCAACAGGCATTTTGAATGCTGCCTTGTTTGCGACACTTTACAAAGTCAAGGAAAGTGACGTGTTATTTACGCCCTATCCGGCGGCCAATGCCTTCAAAGCTACCTTGCCTCGACTTCACCCAGCTGGATCCATTGATGATCGCGATGTGTACGGCGCTCAGCAGCATGCCCCAATACTTTATGTTGATATTCCTGACTAAAGCGAAGTTCAGTAGGGCGAATTATTTATTCTTTAGGATTTAACATGAATCAATCATCAAGAAAGATGACCATGATAGGCTTTCTGCAGGCTCAAAATTGCTCGGTATATCCTGGAAGTTGGCGTCACGCCGCATCCATGACGGATTTTTTAACCCCTGAGTACTACCAGCGTATCGCTCGTGTGTTGGAAGAGGGGAAATTTCATATGGCTTTTTTTGACGATCGCTTAGCGATGCCGGATATTTATTCTGGCGATCATCGCGATACGGTCGCACATGGCATCCGCGCAACAAAGCTCGATCCGACCATCGTGTTGGGCGCAATGGCTGGAGTCACTACCAAACTTGGCTTGGGTGCAACTTACTCGACAACCTACTATGAACCTTTTCACGTTGCACGCTTGTTTGCAACGCTCGATCTAATGACCAAGGGTCGGGTAGCCTGGAACGTGGTCACGTCACTCAATGATTCCGAGGCGGCAAACTTTGGTCAAAACGGCCATTTAGAGCATGATTTGCGCTATGACCGCGCAGACGAGTTTCTTGAAACTGCACTCGGACATTGGGACACGTGGGAAGAGGAGGCATTAGTTGTTGACAAGGAAAGTGGCTTGTTCGCGCATCCCGAAAAAGTTAAACGACTTGATCACGAGGGGAAATTCTTTAATTCGCGCGGGCCATTTACAGTGCCAAGGTCGCCCCAAGGCCAACCCGTTTTGTTACAGGCCGGTCAGAGCGGCCGCGGCAAGGCCTTTGCAGCAAGATGGGCTGAACTTATTTTTGTTGTGTATCCGAATTTGAAGATTGCAAAAAAACAATATGCCGATATGAAAGCGACTATCGCAGCGGCCGGCCGTGATCCTGAAAAAGTGCAAATTGCGACAGCCGTATATGTAGTCGTTGCGGAAACGGATGAATTAGCGCAGCAGAAATTTGAGTATATGGACAAATTAGCAAAGCCCGAAGATGCGCTCGCATTAATTTGTGAGGTTTTAAATTACGATTTTTCAAAACGTGACTATGAGACACCATTGTCTGATGATGATATGGCTGCTGTGTCGGGTTGGCAGGCATTTAGGGACCGTGTCGTGACCCTTAGTGGTAAGCCGAATCCGTCCGTTCGTGATTTTGTTGAGTATTCAAATCGCGCCAGATTGAGAGAGTTCAATGTTTTTATTGGATCACCCAAGACTGTGGCGGATGAAATGGAGCAATGGTTTAAAGAAGGCGGTTGCGATGGTTTTGTCCTAACTCCAACGCACATGCCGGGGTCTTATGAGGACTTTGTGCGGCTGGTTGTGCCGGAGCTGCAACGCAGAGGCCTCTACCGAACCGATTATGAGGGTGACACACTTAGATCGAATCTTGGTTTACCTTATGCAAATAGTGGAGATTGGAAGACGCAAGCATTTCCACACAAGAAATAAGCTCCTCTGATTCAGGTAAGGGCTAGACTGCAAGAGTCACGCGCAGTCAGTTAAGCCCGAATCGCCTCAAACTTTTTGTCGTGCATCACGTCTTCAACTGATTGCCCGGTGCGCACGGCTTGCACCATGCCGTCTTGGCGTGAGGCAATACGTTGGGCTAGCGCTAATACCTCGTTAATTCTTGCTGCAGGTACAAATACTGTACCGCAGCGATCGGCAATCACATAGTCATCTTCGCACACGGTCACTCCGGCCACAATAATCGGCGTGCCTGAGGCGATCTGTACTAAGCGATTGCGTGCGCTGATCATGGTCAGCCCGCGACCATACACGGGGTAGTCGATCGATTCGCTACCCTCAATATCGCGGCTCATGCCGTCAATCACCGAGCCACGAATCCCTTTCATCTTGGCGGCGTTGGCCAAAATATCACCCCAGCATGAGATCCCTTCAGTGCCACCGGTAATCACCAAGACGCGATCATCAGTCGAGACGTTGGCAATGACAGGTGAAATCAAATGCACGGTGGGTGCTGTGCCCGTTTTGGGCCCGAGTTGAATCGTTGACGCGCGCCCAACAATTTTTGGGCAGTTCCACAAGGGACGCAACCCATAGGTGGCGCCGGGTAGGCCCATAAAATCCAGGGCGTCAGACACCGTGTTGGTATCTAGCGAGGCGAGAGTGGTGAGAGTCGTGTTTTCAAGTGAGGTCATAGTCGAAATTTAATCAAGTTGAATGTTGGCGCGGGCAGCAACAGCTTGCCATTTTTTTAACTCATTCTGCAAAAACTGTTGAGTTTGCTCGGGCGTCATCAGCAAAGGCTCAATCGCCATATCTGCTAAGCGCGCAACGTAGTCTGGATTCGCGATGATGCTGTCGTTCCAGGCCCGTAGCTTGGCTTGGATGTCGGCAGAGGTTTTAACTGGCACGGCGATGCCCCACCACGAGCTAGACACCATCTCTGGCATACCAAGCTCTATAAAAGTTGGCACCTGGGGCAAGGGTTTTAGACGACTTGTGTGGGCCACTGCAAGTGCCCGCAGCTTGCCGTCTTCGATTTGCGCCTTGAAGGTGCTAAGGTCATTCACAATCAAATCGACCTCACCTTTTAAAACCGCCATCGTCGCCGGTGCGCCGCCTTTGTAGGGCACGTGCAAAATATCAATACCACTTTGATATTTGAATAGTTCGCCACCCATCTGCACAATGCTGCCCGCGCCCGCTGAGGCAAAGCTAAGTTTGCCCGGATTTTGTTTGGCCAAGGCAATCAGTTCGGTCAGGTTCTGAATCGGAAGATTCGCATTCACCACTAATAAGTGCGGAGCATTCGCGATCAAGGCAATCATTGAAAAATCTTTTTGAAAATCGTACGGAAGATTTTTCATGATCACTTGATTGATCACGCCCGTACTCGCGGTGCTAAACAAAATGGTGTAGCCGTTGGGCTCGGCTCGCGCGGCGTTCTGTGTGCCGATAATGCCAGCCGCCCCACTGACATTTTCGACAATGACGGGTTGGCCAGCCAGCTTGGATAGTTGTTGCGCATACAGCCTCGCCACGATATCTGTCGGGCCACCTGCAGGAAACGGCACGATCAGTTGCAGCTGACGATTGGGGTAGGGTGCTTGCGCGGAGGCGCTAGGTGCCCAAGCTCCACACGCTAAAAAAAACGTGACGATCGTGCGGATGATTTTGAAATATTGCATGTTTTACAGATATTTTGGAAGGAAGAATGTAACGTACGAGTTACAAAGGATCATGCGAGTTGGTACAGGCGCTCTTTTTAGTTGAATGATTTGACGCAGGAGTCGTACAGCACACGAGTTTGTATAAATCCCCCAGAATGCAGGCTGTCGGCCAAACGATCAAAACCCGCTCTAGATATTTCGGGGGCAATTGCCCAAACTTGGTTTTGAAGGTAGCGATCGATGGCACTGGTCAACACGTCAAGCTCAAGCTGAGCAAAGTACGGTCGAACGATGCGCGCAATATCCTGCGCAGAGTGTGTATGTAGCCATGTTTGTAAGTGGCCTAGTACCTTATAGAGTTTGGCAAACTCAGCACGTTTTTTGGTGAAACCATCTTGCGAACAAATCAGAGTCGTATATACGGTCGGACCGCGGCTGTGAGCCGCGTACAAAATTTGATATTGACTAGACTTCAGGACCTCACTGACAAAGGGCTCAAAGAGCTGAATAACATCGATGTTTTGCGTCTCGAGCGCTTGAATTTGTTCGGCCATCGTCCAGTCGCGCCTGAGCCCTCCACTTAATTCGAGTTGCTCAATATTCGTGCCTTGGGATCTGAGGTCGGCCTGCAAGCACAGCCACGGGGTGGGAACTTCAGAAACTAAGCTTAAGCGTAAATTTGCCAGCTCTTTTAATGAGAAACCCTTTTGAGAACCAACTAAAAAAAAGGGATCCCGCGCAACGACTTCACCAAAGCAAAGTAGCGAGGAGCCATCTGCAGGGCATGTGTCATGGTCTTTCATGACGCGCATGGGTCCACCCCAGGTCAAATCGACCGAGCCGTCTTTGATCTGGTCGATTGCTCCGCCTGGGCTGCCCGGCGCTAACCACTCGATATGCAGGCCCGCCTGTTCGGCGAGCCTGAGCTCTTTCAGCAAGTAAAAGGGCGTATAAAAAACAGCCCTGAAATTTTCAGCGAGCGTCAGTTGCATTGCATGTCGCCCACGGGCACGGTTATTTCATCCCTGTAATCGAAGCGACCATGGCGCGTGGGTCACGCTGAGGCCAGCGACCACTGCTGGCGTGCTGTAAAAATTGCTCAAGCGCATGATTGAACTCGTTTGGCATCTCGATGTTCATCGTGTGTCCGCAGTTGGGCAAAATCGCCAGCGCCGCAGAAGGGATCGTTTCTTTCAGCATCAGCCCAGGCTTCAAACAAGGCCAGTCTTCGTCACCATTGATGATCAAGGTGGGCACGGTCAGTTTTTGCAGTTGGTCTTTTAAGTTGTAGAGCGAAGGGCGCTCGCGTTGAACGCCTAGTTGAGTGTTGGCAGAGCCAAGCGCTGAGTGACCATAAAACTGTTGAATAAACTCTGCAAAGCCGCGTGGGTCGGCGCGCTCGAATGATAAGCGCGTGGGGCCAAACGCATACTTGTCGACAAACGCTTTCATACCTTGTTCGAGCAGCATCTTGGCACTTGCCTCGGCCTCTTTACGAAACTGATCGCGCTGCTCAAGTTCAGCACCATAGCCACAACCCGCCACCACTAAAGAAAGTGCGCGGTCAGGGTGTTGTAAACCAAAATGCAACGTCGCAAAGCCGCCCATCGATAAGCCAACGATATGGGCTTTTTGGATCTTCAAGTGGTCCATGACGGCAATGATGTCTGCCACCGCGTGGTTTTGTGAATACGACGACACTTCTGGAGGGACTGACGACGGAGGATAGCCGCGTGCGTTGTATGTGACGCACTGATAACGCCGCGCAAAATGTCGTACCTGAGGCTCCCAGCTTTCTTTGTGGCCAGCAAATTCGTGAACAAAAATAATCGGGTCGCCTGAGCCGGTGGTTTCGTAGCAAAGGTCAACGCCATCGTTGGTGCGTGCAGTCAGCATAGTGGGTGTTCTCCGTAGTGATTGTCCAAGCTTTGCACGCGCGCTCAACGGCGTCAAGATATCTTGTTGCGTTGACTTTCTTGTGGCCCTCAAGTGATTTGATTTTTCACTGAATTTCGGCCAATCCTTCAAGGCTTGCGAATAATCACCAAAGCTTTTCGGCTCCTGTCTAAATGTTTTCAATCAACTTTTCCAACGCTTTTGAGCAAGCTTCAAAGTTGGAGTGCATGCACCAATTTCGGGCATAATGCTTGCACATAACGAATAACATCGCACTGCTAAAGGAGCCTAGACATGTCACTGTCTTGGATGGGATTGACAGAGCTCGCTGGCCTGCTCAAAGCCGGAAAACTTTCCTCGCTTGAGTTGACTCAACATTTGCTGCAACGCATCAATCAGGCGGAGCCGACGTTGCACGCAATGACCGAGGTGTATGCAGACCAAGCCGTCGCCTTGGCGCGTGCCGCAGACCAAGCTCGAAGCGCAGGCCTGCCTCTGGGCGCCTTGCACGGCCTGCCGGTGGTCCTAAAAGACTTGCTCGACATTGATGGCCAAATTTGTACGCTAGGTTCAAAACATTATTTGACCCGCCGTGCGACCCAAACCAGCGCAACCGTTGAACGCTTACTACAGGCTGGGATGATCCCACTGGGTAAGCTTCATATGACAGAATTTGCCTTTGGTGGTTGGGGCACGAACCCATTGATGGGTACACCGCGTAATCCGTGGGATCTTTAAACCCATCGCGTGCCGGGTGGCTCGTCAAGCGGCACGGGTGTCGCCGTTGCCGCGGGGTATGCGCCGATCGGCATCGGGAGTGACACAGGTGGGTCGGTGCGTATTCCTTCGGCGTTTAATGGCCTCACCGGCCTGAAAGTCACCTTCGGCCGCATCAGCTTGCACGGGACAGGCTTGTTGAGTTGGACGCTCGATTCAATTGGCCCCATGGGTCGTAACGTTCGTGATTGCGCGTTGGTCTTGGATGCGTTGGTTGGGCCCGACTCAAGAGACCCCACTACACTTGAGCAACCGCTCGACATCTTTGCGCGCGAACCACGCAGCGTCAAAGGTATGCAGTTAGCATTGCCGGCGGTCGAGCAGTTGCCCGCCTTTATGGATCCCGGTGTGATTGCCGTGTGGCAAGCCGCTGCGCGCGTGTTTGAATCCTTGGGGGCGACCATTGTCCCAGTGCGTTTACCCGATTGGTACTTCAACTTGTCGTTAAATGCTGGGCGGATCATTGCTTCAGAGGCGTACTCGTTGCATCGAGCGTATGTCAATGATGTAACAGCGCAATTAGGGCCTGCGGTGAGGCAACGCATGCAATTTGCAGAGTCATTTGCGCCGGGTGCTTATGCTGAAGAGCTACGCACCATGCGTGAACTGCGCCGTCAGTTCGTTGAATGGTTCGAGCCGTATGATGCCCTGTTATTACCCAGCGCTGCGATCCCTGCGATGCCAGTGGCTGAAGTGGATGAGGCCTCGCCGATTCCTGGCTATCTGACACGACCAGCCAACTATTTAGGTCTCTGTGGCTTGTCTCAACCCGCAGGGTTGGTGCGAGGCCTGCCGGTGAGCTTGCAGATTGTTGGTAAACCTTTTGCTGAGCGTACGGTGCTCTCACTTGGGCAGGCGTTTGAGTCGGCCACCGAATTTCATCTTCAGCATCCTGATCTTTCTTCGCTGGGACTTGACTGATGACCGCTTTAAATCACACAGTGTTGGGGCGGCAGACATGACAGCGTTCAAGCCACTATTGTTAGGACAGGAGACAAGCCAGTGTTGAGTCACACGCTTTCGCAACAAGATCGCGAGCATGGCGATAAAGTCTTTTGGCAACTCGCGGTCTCGCTAGGTGTCATTGTGACGGCCTACTTTGCTCTGGTGCCGTACTTTGGTTTGAACATCGCGTTTCATTTCTACATGATGATGTGGATCACGATGGCCACGGCTTTCAACATCAGTTCTGGCTTCTCGGGCTACATGCCCTTTGGCTATGTTGCGTTTTATGGCATCGGCGCGTTCACCACAGCGATCCTCGTCAAAAAACTGGGCTGGAGCGTCATCGCCGCTGTGCCGATGGCTGGCGTTGCAGGGGTGATTCTGAGCCTGCTGTTTGCGCCCACCCTGCGCTTGTCTGGTATTTATTTTGCAATCGTCAGCTTGGCGCTGGCTGCCATTTGTCGTTTGATTATTGCCAACCTACCCGAAGAGTGGACGGGTGGCAGTTTTGGTCTGCAACTTGGTAGCCGTGCAGAGCCTTTAAATGCCTTCTTCTTGATGATGGCGGTGATGTTGCTGGCGATTGCGAGCGTGTTGTGGATGTCTCGCTCGCGCCTCGGTAAAGCGCTCAAGGCTGTACGCGATGACCCTGAAGCCGCAAGCATGATGGGTGTCAATATTGGTTGGGTGCGGTTAAAGGGTTGGATGCTTGCTGCATTTTTTCCAGCCTTGTGTGGCGGTGTCGAGGCTTGGTATACCAATGTGGTGGATACTGAAACGGCGTTCAATACCTTAGTGACCACGAAAACAGTGATTTACGCAGTGGCGGGCGGGCTTGGTACTGTCACGGGTCCAATCGTGGGTGCGATTGCGATGTCGTGGCTCGACGAGTTGGTGTGGCGCAGATTTCCTTTGGTCAATCTGCTGATCCTAGGTGTGGCTGTGATGGCCTTGGTGTTGTTTTTGCCGCGTGGCATTGTCGGAAGCGTGTTGCGCGCACGTCCGCGGTGGCGCCGTTTTATTCCTTGAGGCCGCGATGACTGCATTGATGATAAATGGTTTGGTCAACGGCATCATTGTCGGTGGCCTCTATGCTTTACTGGGCTTGAGTTTAAGTTTGCTGTACGGTGTGTTGCGCGTGGTGAACTTTGCGCATGGCGAACTGGTGATTGCTGGCTCGTATGTGGCCTACGTGTTATTCAGCACCTTTGGTTTGTCGCCACTTGCAGCGCTGCCCTTGGCGGCAATCAGCTTTTTTATCGTGGGGTGGGGCGCGTATTTCGTACTGATTCCCAGACTCTCTAAAAGCGATGATCCAGAGACCGCTTCGTTTCTGTTGATGTACGGGTTTTCGATTGCGATGGCGGCGTTACTCTTATTGATTTTTGAGGCTGATTCGCGTTCGATTGATTACTCGTTCGATCCCATTTCTATTCCGATTGGCCCAGTCAATGTCTCAACCGCTCGCCTTGTGGCGTTGGCCGTGACCGCAGTGGTATCTGCCGTGATGGCGTGGTTTTTATTCCGCACCTTGCCCGGTAAGGCCTTGCGCGCGGCCACGATGAATCGCGAGGCCATTCAAATCGTTGGTGTCAATATCGAACGCTTGTCGGCCTTTGCGTTTGCTCTGACCTTTGGGATTGCAGGCGTGACGGGTGTATTGATTGCCTTGGTGTTTCCGGCCTTCGGGCCGTTCTCGGGCGCTGAGTATTCGATCATCGGCTTTATTGTGATCGTGCTGGGTGGTTTGGGTAACCCGATGGGGGCCTTGATTGCCGGAATCTTTTACGGGATCGCCGAGCAAATGGCGACGGTATTTTTGGCCCAGGCACTAGCGCAGATTGTCGGTTTTGGCATGTTGGTTGCGACCATCTTGGTTCGGCCGACCGGTTTATTTGGTTTCAGGGTGCTGCGATGACGGCCTTGATTGAAGTTGCAAATCTGACCAAACGCTTCGGTGGTTTGACCGCGCTTGATGGCGTGAGCCTGGCTGCCAGTGCAGGGCAGGTGTTGGGGATTATTGGTGTAAACGGTGCGGGTAAAACCACGCTGATGAACTGTATCTGCGGCATTTATGTGCCCGACAGCGGTACGGTTCGCATCGACGGTCATGACACCACAGGTCGACCCTCACACGAGGTTGCGCAGCGCGGTATTGGTCGAACGTTTCAGATCCCGCGGGTATTTAGAAAAATGTCGCTTATCGATAACCTGATGGTGCCGGTGCTGTCATGGTCGCAGTCTGACACAGAATTGATGTCTAAAGCTGAGACGATTCTCGAGCAGTTCAAACTGATCGACCTTCGTCATAACTTTGCCGAAGAGCTTTCGGGTGGACAGCAAAAGCTGCTTGAGATGGCTCGTATGCTCATGCCCGATCCTCGCGTCGTGATGCTTGACGAGCCGTTTGCTGGGGTGCATCCTGATTTGTGTACCTTCATGATCGAACGCATCAGTGACATGGCCGGACAAGGAAAGGCAGTGCTATTAATTAGTCATGACCTAACGTCTATTTATCGCTTGTCTAATCACCTCATTGCCATGAACCAAGGGCAGGTAATTGCGCAAGGTGGTGTGCAAGACATTCGCAGCAACCCTGACGTGATCGAGGCGTATCTTGGCCATTGAAACAATCCCAACCTTGCATGCGCCCATGCCCGCGATGGCGTTGCACAATGTCGACGTGGCATATCACGGCGATATCCGCATTTTGCAAGACCTGAGTTTGCGCGTTGAGCAAGGCGGTATCACAGGCGTGATTGGCCCCAACGGGGCGGGTAAGTCGACCGCCCTGCGTACCTTGTTTGGTTTGCTCAAACCTGTGAAAGGTGATGTGTACGTAGGGGGTAAGTGCGTCACCGGAATCGCACCCTGGTCTTTTATTTCACATGGTGTGGCCATGGTGCCGCAAAGTCGCAGTCTGTTCAATGAACTGAGTGTTGACGACAATTTACGGTTAGCGTGCTGGACGTTTCGTGGCGATAAAGCGCGTGTTGATCAAGCGCTTGAGCGTGCTTACAGTCGGTTTCCCATGCTCAAAGATAAGCGCAACCAGATGGCGGGCGCGATGAGTGGTGGCCAGCAACGATTTTTAGAGCTTGGTCGTGCGCTGGCCTTGGATCCCAAGGTGTTACTGCTCGACGAACCCACAGCGATGGTAGCGCCTAAATTAAGCGCCGAGATCTACGAGTTTATTGCTGGGTTGCCAGCACAAGGCATTTCGGTATTGCTGATTGATCAGAACGTGCGTCAGTGTGTCAGAGTGTCGACACATGTTTACGTACTTGAATTAGGCCGTAATAAAGTGAATGGCAGTGTGCAGGATTTCGCGCAAGACCATACATTGCGGGATTTAATCGCGCAATGGGTGGATTACAAAATCGATTCTTAAGCCCTTAAGGAGACTTACATGTTCAAACGTGAATTGTTAAAAGCCATTTTGGCTGCAAGTGTGTTGTCGTTACCTGCTGCACAAGCGTATGCGCAGGCAGATAAGCCGATTCGTATTGGTATGACCGTCTCCTCAAGTGGTACGTTTGCCTTGGCGGCGCAGTCTGGTCAACGCGGTGTTGAGATTTGGATTGATGATGTGAATGCGCGCGGTGGAATCGACATCGGTGGCGTCAAGCGTAAAGTCGAGTTGGTCAAGCTTGATGATCGTAGTGATAAAACGATTATTCCAAAAGTGTACGAAACCTTGATCAAAGAAGAAAAATGTGACTTCTTATTTGGACCCTTTGGTTCAACGCTGACCAGTGCGGCAGCAAGTACCACCGAAACGAATAACAAGATGATGATTATTTGGTCAGCGTCTGCCGATTCAATTTACGCACAAGGCTTCAAGTCGATTGTGTCGGCCACGCAGATTGCTGGCACCTTGCTAGGCCAAAATGGCGTGCGTGCCTTGCATGCGATGGGCGTCAAAAAGATTGCGTTTGCGTATTTAGATGAGCCATTTCCGGCTTCGTTGACCCAAGGTGCTGTCGCTTTGGCAAAAGAGCTTGGCATGGAAGTCACACAAAATGAAAAATTTGCCAAAGGCACCAAAGATTTCAATATCTTGATCCAGAAAGCGAAGGCCAGCGGTGCCGAGGCGTTTTATCCAACGGCGTACGAAGGCGACCAAATGACGATTGCGCGTCAGTTACGCGAAACCAATGCGTTGTTCAAAGCCGTCTATTTTGTCTATGCATCACAGCCTCAGTTTTTACAGCAAGCGGGTAAGGACGGGTTATACGCCTTAAGCCAAACGCTCTTGCACGAAAAAATCAACTGGAAGGTGACGCATGGTTTGAATCGCGAACAAATGACAGCACGCTACGCAAAATTGTTTCCAAATGCCCAATATCCAGCTGACTTCCAAACGGCTCTTGCGTATGGAGCCGGCGTTGTAGCAGAAGAGATGATCAAGAAGGCACAGTCGTTGGATGCAGCAAAGCTTAAACAGGCAGCGCTCGATTTGAACGACAAGATGGTGACGATTACCGGCGAGTACAAAATCGACGATACCGGTAAACAGTTTAAAAACGAGTTTGCCATTATGCAAAATATGCCTAACGGCCCCGAGGTGGTGTTTCCACCAGCAGTGGCGACAGCGAAAGCTGTGTATCCAGCGCCAGCGTTTAACGCGCGGTAAGCCCACGTAGCCTAGCTCGGAGTCAATCCGCGGCCTTGCGCTCAGCAAGTGCCGCGGGTTTTTTTACGCGAAGTTTGGTCGGCTCAACCTGTTGTGATTGTGATCGTTGAATCACGCCGCAGCGGGTGGTGACTACTATTTTTTGAGCAGCTTCGCTACCGCCGCCTGCGCTTCTTCAGACTGCAAGCGTTCAGAAAACAAACCAAACTCATAATTCAGTGTTTCATGCAGCATCGGGCGCTGCGTATGTTTCATCATGCGCTTTGACAGCTGCAAGGCCTGCGGGGGAAGAGCCGCTAACTCATCACCCAGCGCTTGTGCGATGGCTAAGGCTTGACCGGCGTTCGTGACCTGAGTGATAAACCCCGCGTCAAGTGCCTCTTGGGCGCCAAAGGTTTTGCCGCGTAGTAACCAGTCTGAGGCGCGTCGCGCACCGACGATTTGAGCAAGCAACACGCTCGAGGCACCTTCTGGGCACAGGCCTAGCGCCACAAACGGGATCGTGAATAACGCATTGTCAGCCGCACAAATAAAATCACAGTGCTGCAGCATGGTCACGCCGATGCCAATGGCGCGCCCTTCAACAGCCGCAATGATCGGCAAGTCACAATCAATCAGACTGCGTAATAAGATGATGCCGCCGCTATCGCCTGTGGTGCGTGGTTTTTGAAAATCTTTTAAGTCGTTGCCTGCGGTGAAATAGTTGCTGGCACCTGTGATCACAATGGCTCGATAGTCTTTGCTTGCGTTCGCGGCGCGGATATGGTCGGCTAAGGCAAGATAGGTGGCAACGTCAAGCGCATTGCGACGCTCGGGGCGATTGATCGTGAGTGTGAGCACGCCATTATTTTCGTGCGTTAAAACGGTATCGGTCATTGGCTAATCCTAAGATCCTGCTTGTCGTGGTCATCAACGCAAAAGGGTCAAGCTCTGGGAATGCAGAGCTTGACCCTTCTTTTTACCCTAACTTGGCACCTTGGTGTTGACCGAGGTACTTAGCGCCTGGTGACTTGCGTCAGTCGCCTTCAAACCAAGACTTAATCGCGACTGCCGCCTGTGATGCCTAAAATGGCGAGCAGGTTAGCAAACACGTTGTATACGTCTAAGTAGATCGCAAGCGTTGCCGAGACGTAGTTGGTTTCGCCCCCGTTGACCACACGTTGCAAATCAATCAGCATGAAGGCTGAGAAGATCACAATGGCGATCACTGAAATGGTCAGCATCAAGGCAGGCAGGTGCAAGAAGATGTTTGCGATGCTAGCGACCATCAAGATCACAACGCCGACAAACATAAATTTGCTTAAGCCTGATAAGTCACGCTTAACGGTTGTGGCCAATGTTGCCATCGTGCCAAAAACCGCGGCTGTGCCACCAAAGGCAAACATCACCAATTGCGTGCCGTTGCTCATGCCAAGCACATGCCCGAGCAGGCGCGAGAGCATGATGCCCATAAAGAACGTAAAGAGCAGCAGTAAGCCTACTCCGAGCGACGTCTCTTTGTTCTTTTCAATACCGTACATTAAGCCAAACGCACCGGCTAAGAAGATGATCATGGTGATGAACGGGCTCGTTGCCATGATTTGATTGATGCCACTGTACATACCGAAGGCGGCGCCCAGTACGGTGGGGATCAGCGAAATGGCGAGCAGCCAGTAGGTGTTGCGCAACACGCGGTTACGTACGGCGACGTCGGCGACGTCACTGTATTGACCGGGATTCAAAGACGGACGATATTCAGACATAGTTAGCTCCTGTCACTAAATTGAACTCAGGCTGTTTAATGTCAGCCATGAGTCTATGACCGAAAGCATACCTGACAGTTCCCTGAATGGCTAGATTTCCTACAAATTATGGTGTTTTTTGCAACGCCAGCGTCATTTACGTCGGTTCTATGGATTTTAAGATTGTCATGAGCCTCAAGGCAGCCCGGCAAACCTGACCGTGCTGCAACGAGTTCTGCATACATGCTGACAAGGCCGCAATTCGCATTAAACATGTGGGATAGAGGGCTAGCCAACTGTTGCGATTGAAAGCCAATGTCGGCTCACGTCAAACGATGCGCTTTCAATTCGTGTCCCGCGGCTTTGTATTGCGCCCAACGTGCGCGCGCCGCGGTCTTATCCTCTTCGTCATCCGACACGATTTCAAGCACGCGAGTTGTGTTGCCAAGCGAGGGTGGGCACTGTTCATCAAGATTGAGCAGCCAGGCCTCGGCGGGAGCACGCGCTAACACTTGCTCTAAACCGCTTGCTACCAACCAAATGGGTGTTTGTTCGGCCAACGGGTCGGTGGCCATGACGTGGGGGACAAACGCCGTAGGTTCAACTGCCCACAGTTTGGTGTCGTAGGCTTTTAAACGTGCAGCATCGCTGCAATAGACCAACAGTTTGTGGCCCGCAAGATATTGCTTGAGCGTGGTTTGACACGCTTGTGCGATTTTTTCAGTCGCGCCAAAAGCAAAGTCGATGCGGGCCATTGGTTGATCTTAGGCCTGGTTGATGAGGTATTGCAGCAACATCGGTACCGGGCGGGCGGTTGAGCCTTTGTCGCCACCACCACGCCAGGCGGTGCCAGCGATGTCCAGGTGCGCCCAGGGGTAGGCCTTGGCAAAGCGAGATAAAAAGCAAGCAGCGGTGACAGCGCCGCCCGGTTGGCCGCCGATATTGGCCATGTCAGCAAAGTTAGACTTCAGCTGCTCTTGATAGGCATCATCAAGCGGCAAACGCCAGGCGGTATCCATGGATTGTTTGCCTGCTGCTAACAAAGCCCCAGCCAAGGCATCGTCGGTTGCGAACAAGCCCGTGTTGACTTTGCCCAGTGCCACGACGCAAGCGCCTGTTAAGGTGGCGATGTCAATCACAGCTGAGGGCTTAAAGCGCTCGGCGTAGGTCAGTGCATCACACAAAATTAAGCGGCCTTCTGCGTCAGTGTTGAGGATCTCAATCGTCTGGCCAGACATACTGGTGACGACATCGCCCGGTTTGTTTGCTGTACCGCTTGGCATATTTTCGCAGGTGGGGATCAAGCCGATGATTTCACCGGGTAAACCGATTTCAGCGACCGCGCGCAGAGTGCCCAAGACACTTGCCGCACCGCACATGTCGAACTTCATTTCATCCATCGTGGCGGCCGGTTTAATCGAGATGCCGCCCGAGTCAAACGTTATGCCTTTGCCAACTAAAACGATAGGGCCTGCAGCGGCTTTGGCGCCGCGTTTTGCTGCAGCGGGTTTGCCTTTATAGTGCAGCACGATAAAGCGAGGTTGCTCGGCCGAGCCACGTGCAACCGATAAAAACGACCCCATTTTGAGCGCTTCGATTTGTTTGCGATCGAGCACTTTGACACTGATACTTTTAAATTGTTTACCTAAAGCTTTTGCTTCTTCACCCAAGTAAGTGGGGGTGCAGATGTTGCCAGGTAAGTTGCCTAGCGTGCGGGCGAGCGACATGCCGTGCGCCAGGGCGCCGCCTTCAGCCAAGCCTTGTGTGGCCGCTGCGCGGTCTGTCGCGTCTGCAAACTGCAGTGTCAACTTTTTAAGTTTGGGGCGTGCGTTGACGTCGGGTTTACCAAAACTGGCATCGTAATGGTAGGTCGCTTCGCCGCAGGCCGCTGCAGCCGAGCGTGCACGATCGCGTGCGGGGGCCGCGGGGCAGTCAATTGCGGCGAGTGTTGAGGTTGCCTCAGCCAGGCGAGCTTGCACACAAAACGCAGCAAAGGCTTGTTCGGCCCGCGCGTGCGCGCGTGGTGTGTACTCGGCCTGTTTGCCAAGGCCAACCAAGACCACACGCGGCGCGGCAACACCTTGCAGGCTACGCAAGACTAAGGTTGAACCCACGCGGCCAGTGAACTCTGTTTTGACCACGGCACGCACGGCTCCGCTGCTCGCGCGATCAATCGCATCGGCTGCTGTGCTTAACACCCCGTCGGTAAACACACCAATAGCGAGCGCTGGCGTTTTGGTTTGGTGTGGGCTTGCTGAAATGCTGATGCTGAAATCCATGTGGGAAACCTGTGCGCGTGAAAAAGTTAGGTGAATTATCTCGCAAGTTGCAAACGCGATAGAAGCTTATTCTAAAAAGTTATTTAGATAATTTTCTATATTACTTATAATCGTACTTTGTTTGGCTTCACCCTCACGTGGTTGATAGGGCTTTTATGAATTTGCAACAATTTCGTTTTGTTCGAGAAACCATTCGCCGTGACTTCAACCTCACTGAGGCCGCGCGCAGCTTGTTTACTTCGCAGCCGGGTGTCAGCAAAGCGATTCTCGAATTTGAAGATGAACTGGGCGTACAGATTTTTGAGCGACACGGCAAGCGTATTAAAGGCTTGACCAAACCTGGCACAGCTGTTGCACAGGTAGTCGAGCGCATCATGCGAGAGATCGATAATCTCAAAAAAGTCAGTGACGAGTTTGCGCAGCGTGATGAGGGCAGCCTTGTGATCGCTTGTACGCACACGCAAGCACGCTATGTGTTACCCAAAATTATCCCCGCCTTTCGCAAGCAGTTTCCAAAAGTGCACTTGTCTCTGGCTGAGGGTAGCCCGCCGCAGTTGGCACAAATGGTGTTGCACGAGCAAGCCGATCTGGCGATTGCAACCGAATCCCTTGCCTTGACCCCGGGGCTTGAAACCCTTCCTTGTTACACCTGGGAGCACACGGTTGTGGTGCGTCCTGAACACCCCTTGGCAGCGCTCTCGCGTAAAAAGGGCTTTGTCCTGACGCTTGAGGATGTGGCGAGTTATCCCGTGGTGACCTACGATCGTGCGTTTTCAGGCCGTCGTTCGGTAGACCGTGCTTTTGAAGAGAAAGGGCTGCGCCCCGATATCGTTCTTGAGGCAATTGATGCCGACGTCATTAAAACCTATGTGGATGTTGGCTTAGGGATCGGTATCATCGCTGGCGTAGCCTACGAGCCGCTGCGTGACACGAACCTAGTGAGTCTGCCCGTCGGACACCTCTTTGGGCTTCAAACAACGCGTATTGCCCTGAAATCAGGCGTATTTTTACGTGATTATGTATACACTTTAATCGCGATGCTGACCCCAGACCTCAGTGAAAGTGAAATTCGAGAACGTGTTGAAAATAAACAAGAAAAATAGATTTTTCAGCAATGTTGGGCATTAAAAATATAGCTTTTAAATAAGAATGAGTATTATTACCCTTGTTTTATAAATAAGAATCATTATTATCTAGGCTGTTCAACTTCTTTTAGAGCAGCCATGAATCCATCCCTCAGTGCAGTTGTGGTCGGTGCCGACCGACTCGGTAACATCCCCAGCCTTTTACGCGAACACAACATTGCTATTACGCACCACATTACGGGGCGTGACCCGGCACACCAAAAAAAGGCTCCCCAGTTGCCAAGTGGCACACAAGTGGTGATTTTAG
>CALFXX010000048.1 GCA_937952975.1 uncultured Alcaligenaceae bacterium | reverse complement strand
TGACGCCGTAAATAAAGATGGCGACGTGTGGGTTGGTCCACTGAACTTCGCGCACTTCGCCGACAATGCTTACGCTGGTTGAGTGATCAAACATTGTGGTTGAGTGGTGGGCGAACGCCGTAGCGGCGAGCGCGCTAGCTGAAACGGCTGCTACGCTGGCGAGTACTTTTTTAAGAATGCTATTCATTTTACTTTCCTTGATTTTTAACGCTGAATTTAAAACGTGTAAATTTAAATTTAGCTAAGCGCAGTGTTTATTTTGGAGGAACCCGATTGCCACCGACGTCATGCTGAATCGGTACAAAAATATCATTGCCGTACTTGTCTTTTCCTGGCGCGTTATAGCCTTCAAGACATACGCCTTCAACGATATCGTACTTGCGTGCACGTTGTCTAAAAAAGATGCGAGTTGTTTTCCAAGGGGCAGTCAAAATTTTTGGGGCAATGACTTCTATTTCATCGTGCATCACATCCTTATCGACCAGACGAATGCGTTCAGTAATTTTCATGTCACCATTGTTGGGGACGCCTGCGGCTTCACTGATCGCGAGCCATGCCTGGGGCAGCACGCCGACGGTACTGACAACCAAAGTGTCACCTTCCCAGTGCCCGATCGAATGACCGTGAAAGGTTGGATCTGGATCTTCTGGATGAGGGCGGCCATCGGTATAAATTCGACGTAGCCGGTTGCCGTCAGATTCGCCCAGCATGGTCACACGTCCAGGGGTGAATAGGATCTCCATGGCATTGTGCGTGATGAGCATCCAAGCAGGCATCGCCTCGGGCAAGCAGTTCACGAACAATGGTGGTGGTCTTCCGGCTTTTTCTTCCGCGAGCTGAAATTTGATCAGTTCTGCCGCCTCAGGCTTCCAAGGCGGCTGATTGGTTTTAGCTTGCTTGTCTTGATCGGTAATATTGGGATTCCAAACACCACTCCAGTCGGGAAGCTTCGCGATGTCTGCCCAATCTTTTGCTGTTGGGGGAGGGTTGATGATGTCCTTGGGTTGCGCAGCTGCCGCAAAGCTTAGCGCTGCAAGGGCCACAACGGCTAGGTGCCGTATTCGATGGTTCATATTTGTCTCCAGTGAAGCTGGTTGTTATTGCTATGGTCAGAAGTTAAAGATAAAAAGCGAGATTAAAAATCGCTTTTTAAGTCGGTATCGTTGGCACGAGCGTAAAGCCGATCCAGCGGCCAAAGATCACAACCGTCATCCAAAACGTGAGTGACAGTGCGCCGGCTACGCGCGCGGCTGTCGGCGGCTGGGGCAATTGCCCCCACTTGTCGACCGACCGGTAAATGCCATACTGAAAAATGAGCATATTCAGCCCAGCGAGCACTAAGAGTGCGAGCTTTGCCTGAAAATAAAAATTATTCGCATAGGCCAGTGCATTCGAGATAAAAAGAATGACGCCAGAGATTGCCGCGACTACAAACATCATCCAAGTAATGGGTAAGGTTTGCTCAGCGACGCGTTTAACGGGACGCTCAATCGAGGACCAGCCTAGCAGGCGTAAATCGACAAGCACGATCGAACCTAGCACCAGAGCAATTGCAATGACATGGGCCGATTCGATCCACGGAAACAAAGAGTCGTTTTCACGAATGGTGACTGCCAGCGTGGTGTCATACAGCCATTTACATAGGTTATCAATACTCATCTGTCTCTTTTCTTTTAACTAATGACCAGTGCGCGTCGTAAGTGGATGAACAGAAGGTCTGCTTGTGCCCTACTAGGTGTAGGTGTAAGCAATCCAGCGACCTGCGCAGATAATGCCTAGCCAGCAACCCATCGAGATCAAGGCGAGCGTGCGAGCGGTCATTTGCCGTGCTGCACTGGATTCCCAAAATAATCCATCGCTGCCTAGTCGTTTATGTAGCACCAGCGTGAGGCATACAACGCCGATTAAGAGCAGCATTTTGAGTTGAAAAACGTCGTTGGCCAGTGAGCGAGCGGGTTCGCCTACGATCAGCAGTGCGCCGCTTAGCAAGAGCACAGGCAGTGCCCACCAAATGACCTTTACAAAGCGGTCAAAGATACTGACAGTTGTTTGATCGGCGTTGCATAGATTGAGCAAACGCAGGTTGATCATGAGTGCAGAGATCAGTACCGCCGCGACGGCCAATATATGAATGGTTTGAATAGCGGGCACAACCCACAGCGTTTGCTGAATGCTTTCGCTCAGTGGTGTTTGCTCGAGCCAAACACAAAAATCTTCAAGAGGTTTTGTACGCATCAGAAAAGAGTACTCAGCGGCATGGTGTCTGTCAATAGCGCCGTAAGACCAACTGGAAACATTAGATCATTTCAAATGCCTGCCTATGGAAAACCCTAGTATGTGCAAGCCAGCGAGCGCTAAGGGCAGTTACGGCGTGTGCGTTCACTGCGCTACCGCCGATCCAGTGTTGTCGTGAGTGAGTCGCTTCAAGCTTGAAAAAGTATTGTATAAATGACTCGGGCGCCGACCATACATAAAATCAAACGTAACCTGACGCCTCAATCCATCATTGCATCGTTGAGCTCACCTATGCCTATTCTTCGCAGCCTACTGCTTGCTTGCACAGTTTTTCTGGCGAGCTGCACAACTACCTACGAGCGTCCGCCCTTCAACTCGCCCTTAACGACTCTTGAATTGATGGAATGGGTGCTTGATCCTGCAGCAGATGGTGTGTGGGGGGCCGTGGGCTGGATCAGTAACAGCGAGGGTGATAAGGAGTTTTACCCAAAGACGCAAGAAGAGTGGGATGTGGTGCGTAATAGTGCCGCGACATTGATGGAGGCGGCTAATCTGCTCATGCTAGACAACCGTGCGGTTGATAAAAAGAATTGGATGCAGGCGGCGCGCCGTTTGAGCAAGAATGCTGAGATCGCCTTGGCAGCGGCTAAGGCCAAAGATGTGAAATTGATTTTTGATATCGGTGCTGAAATCTATAACGCCTGCTCGTCATGCCATTATCAGTACGCAAACTTTGACAAGAAAGCACAAGCTTGGCCGAATTCGGCTGTGTTTGCTGAGCGGTCAACGACTGTGCAGAGCGCAATGCTAGAGAGTCTAAAAGCAAAGGGAGCGGTTGGCTTCCCTCAGCTTGACCATAAAGACTTTCAGCTCGTGTCTCAGCTTCTGAGCCGTTAGGCTCGTGTACTGACCCGCAGTTGTTCGTTGCGAACAGTCAGGTTAAACCCGCGGACTGTCAGCTTAAACCTGCGGGCCCCAAGGTGCAGCCAGTAACAGCTTGTTTTCTTGCTTCTGCAATAACGGGCGCAACTGTTTGGCAAAATTCATAAAGGCTTGGTCGCCATAGACGCCATCCCAAAATTTGCGGCGATCAGCGTCGTCGTCGAATTTCCAAAGATGCACTAACTGGTTCAGGGCGCCAATGTCGCCGGTGAAGTAACCGCATAGCTTTGCGGGGTGCTTCGATAAAGCGGGCCAGCCTTCTGCTTTGTATAACGCGACCACCTCACTCATTTTTCCGACTGTGACGGTGTAAGTGCGTAATTCGTATATCGCCATGTTGGTCTCCGATTGTTGATAGATTTAGGCTGCTACAGTTTGTGCGACTTGTGCACCGCGAATAAGCTTGCCTGGCAATTTGCCCGTGGCTACGCCGTCGCGATAGGTGACGACGCCCGACACGATCGTGGCGCGGTAGCCTTCGGCAATTTGCCCCAGGCGACGACCGTTTGCGGGCAGATCATGCACGATTTTTGGGGCGCGGAGTTTGAGGTTTTTAAAGTCGATGATGTTGACATCGCCTTTGTAGCCTGGGCGCAGTAGGCCCCGATCGTTCAAACCCACTGTCGCTGCAGTGTCGTGTGTTTGCCATTTCACCAAGGTTTCGAGAGGGATTTTTTCACCACGTGAACGATCGCGTGCCCAGTGCGTGAGCAGATAGGTTGGGAAGCTTGCGTCGCAGATAAAACCATAGTGTGCACCGCCATCGCTTAAGCCGGGCACGGTATCGCGATCAAGCAACATTTCGCGCAGGACTTCAAGATTTTGGTCGGCATAGTTATAGAGAGGGCGATACAAAATCGCTTTGCCTTCATTTTGAAGCAAGTAGTCGTAGGCATACTCAGTTGGGTTGACACCAGCACGTTGTGCCAAGCCCGCGATACTGTCTTCGGGCTTTGGTTCGTACTCTGGCGGATCACCCAAGGGATACAGATTTTCAAAGTTTGCGACGCGGCGTTTGTAGAGTGCTTCGGTGTGTTCTTCGGCTACGATTTTTGCGCGCAGAGCAGGGTCTTTGAGGCGTTCAAGTTTTTCAGCAAGCGGCAACTTTGCCAATGCTTCGTATGAAGGCAATTGCGAGAACGGACAAATCGACAGCGAAAAACTCAGCAACAGGGCCACAGGGCGTGCGCCGACTTGTGCTTTCATTTTTAGACCTGCATCGGTGGCATCGTGCATGTGTTGCATGACACGGCGCCAGCGTTGGGGCAAGTGTTCATGCTGCAGCAGCGTCAATGAAAGTGGGCGTCCCGAGGCCTCGACGATGCGACGCAGCATCGCAAATTCATTATCAGTATCGTCAAAATCAGACACCAATTGCAAGACACCTTGACCGATTGCGCCCAAGCCCTTCGCAATCGTCGTGAGTTCGCTTTCGGCAGCGCCTAAAGTTGGTGTGTGATGGCCATCACTGCTCTTGTGCAAAATCGTGCGTGAAGTTGTGAAGCCTAACGCACCCGCTTGCACAGCCTCAGCGGCTAAGCGCGCCATTTCAAGGCTGTCTGCTTCGGTCGCCACTTCACGCGCGGCGCCTCGGTCACCCATGACATGAATACGCAGTGGCGCATGACCCACTTGAGTGGCGATATCGGCATCATATTGGCGCGCCTCAAGTGCATCCAGATATTCTGGAAAGGTACGCCAGTTCCAGGGTAAGCCTTCATCCAGTACGACGCCCGGAATATCCTCAACGCCTTCCATGAGTTTCATCATGACTTGGCGGTGTTCGGGATTACAGGGGGCGAAGCCAATTCCGCAATTACCCATGACCACCGTGGTGACGCCCAGTTGCGACGAAGAGGCGAGTTGATTGCTCCAGGTAACTTGGCCATCGTAGTGTGTGTGGATGTCAACGAATCCAGGGGTAACAAGCAGGCCTTTGGCATCGATTTCTTCAGACGCAGTACCCGTCACCGTGCCAACCTGTTCAATCAGGCCATTGACGATTTTGATGTCGCCGACATAGGGCGCATTACCCGTGCCATCCGCGATCAGGCCATTACGAATAATAAGTGAGGAGGGTGTCGCCATGATGATGTCTCGTCTGTGTGAGTGGATTCTGTTTTAAATGTCGCTTGAACAGTATAAGTTTTGTTTGCTAGTCAAAGTGCCTGAGGCGAGCTTGGTGCCTTCTTCATGCACGTTGGAACAGTCTTTCAGCGGCTTTCAGTCAGTTTTTAAGTGAGTCTAAGGCATCTGCGCCATGATTTGTCCAACGGCAGCGGTTAATTTTTTTGCATACGGCACATGTAAAAACTCGTTGGGGCCGTGGGCATTCGATTTTGGTCCAAGCACACCGCAAACCATCATTTGTGCCTTGGGAAAGCCTTGGCTTAACAGGTTCATTAACGGGATCGTGCCGCCTTGGCCGATATACCCCACCGGCGCCTGAAAGTGTGCGAGGCTCGCTTGATTCAAGGCCTGCTCAAACCAAGGGGCGATTGCTGGGGCATTCCAGCCGGTTGAGGCACCTTGCGATTCGAAGGTCACTTTAGCTTGGTACGGGGCGTTGTCTTCTAACAAGGTTTTGAGTTCTGCTACGGCCGCTGCTGCGTCAATCAGGGGTGGCAAGCGTAGGCTGAGTTTGAAAGCTGTGTAGGGGCGCAAGACGTTACCGGCGTCTTGTAGAGATGGAAAGCCTTCGGCGCCAGTCACGCTCAGTGTAGGCATCCACGTGCGACGCATCAGGGCTTCGACGGGGTCGAGCGTTGTTGGAATCGCGACTAAGGTTGAGCCGCCGCAGTCGTGGTGCGCCCAGGGAAAGCGTTTGTAAATTTCGTCGCCCAGAATGGCCGCTGTGGCACTGGCCTGCGCGCGCCGCTCGGGCGGGATTTCGCAATGAAAACTGCTTGGTAACAGGCGGCCTGTTTCACTATCTTCGAGGCGATCTAACACATGGCGCATGATACGAAAGCTTGAGGGCACCAACCCTGAGGCGTCGCCCGAGTGAATGCCTTCGGTGAGGATTTCAACTTTTAATACGCCGGCGGCCATGCCGCGCAAGCTCGTCGTGAGCCATAACTGATCGTAATTCCCTGCGCCACTATCCAGACACATCACCAAGCCGACATCGCCCAAACGAGATTTGATCGCATCGATATAGGGCAGCAAGTCAGGCGAGCCGCTTTCCTCGCAGGTTTCAATAATCCCGACGATACGTGGGTGTTCGACCTTCTGCGCTTTGAGCGCTTGAATCGCGGTAATCGCAGCATAGGTCGCGTAGCCGTCGTCGGCACTGCCGCGTCCGTAGAGTTTGCCGTCGATATATTTGGGTGTCCAAGGGCCCAGGCCAGCGCGCCAACCATCAAACTCGGGTTGTTTATCCAGGTGGCCATACATCAGCACCGTTTGGCTGCTTGGCGTTTGTGGACGTGTTGCGGCCACTTCAAAAAACATGATGGGCGTACGTCCGGGCAGGCGAATAATTTCGGCTTTAAGCCCTGCCACTTTCTGCTGTTCAACCCAGGTCGCCGCACGTTGCAATACCGTTTCAAGATAGCCGGCTTTTGCCCAATCTGCGTCAAAGGCTGGTGATTTAGCCGGGATCTCGATGTAGTCGCTGAGCTGTTTGACAAGATCGTCGTCCCAAGCCTGGCTCACATTTGAAAGCATTTCTGCGGTGTCGAGCATTGGGACGGGTGCGTTCATGTCATTTCCTAAAAATATCTACAGCTCTTGTTTCAGGTGAATTGCGGCGGGCTAGGACTGCGTCTGAGCTTTGACCTTTAAGCGCCAGGCGTGCAACAACGGTTCGGTGTAGCCGCTAGGCTGTACCAGACCTTTGAAGACGAGATCACGTGCGGCACGGTAGGCAGACGACGCCTCAAAGTTGGGCGACATGGGTGTGTAGAGGGGATCGTTCGCGTTTTGTTGATCCACCACCTTTGCCATACGTTGCAAGGTTTCATTGACCTGCGCTTCGGTTGCAATGCCGTGCAACAGCCAGTTTGCAATATGCTGACTTGAAATTCTTAACGTCGCACGATCTTCCATCAAGCCAATATTGTGGATGTCAGGCACTTTTGAGCAGCCTACACCCTGATCAATCCAACGCACCACATAACCCAAAATACCTTGGGCGTTATTGTCGAGCTCTTGTTGAACATCGGTCGCCGACCACTTGGGGGCAGTCGCGACAGGCACTTGTAAAATTTCGTTGAGCAAGCGATCGATTTCAGCATCGTTCGCCGTTTTTTCAAGCCCCTGTTGAATCTCGGCGACTTTGACCTGGTGGTAATGCAAGGCGTGCAAGGTTGCTGCGGTAGGCGAGGGTACCCAAGCGGTATTGGCACCGGCCTTTGGATGACCAATTTTTTGTTCGAGCATGGCGGCCATCAGATCGGGCATCGCCCACATCCCTTTGCCGATTTGAGCGCGACCGCGCAGACCGCAGGCTAAGCCCGTCAACACATTGCTGCGCTCATAGGCTGAGAGCCAGGCGCTTGATTTCATGTCGCCCTTACGCAGCATTGGCCCAGCTTGCATGGCTGTGTGCATCTCGTCGCCGGTACGATCTAAAAAGCCAGTGTTGATGAATGCGACTCTGGCACGGGCTTCGTTGATGCAGGCTTTTAGGTTGGCGCTGGTGCGACGCTCTTCATCCATGATGCCGAGCTTGACTGTGTTTGCTGGTAAGCCTAACAGCGCTTCAACACGGCTAAACAGTTCGCTCGCAAAGGCAACTTCAGCGGGACCATGCATTTTAGGTTTAACGATATAAACCGAGCCCGTACGTGAGTTGCCATACAGGTGTTCTTTTGTGCGTTTCAGATCATGCAGCGCAATCGCGACCGTGACCACCGCATCCAGAATGCCTTCAAATATCTCGTTACCTTGGCCATCAAGAATGGCTGGGTTGGTCATCAGGTGACCGACGTTCCGTAAAAACAAAAGTGAACGACCGTGTAAGGTCACCACGCCATCCTTGGCTTGTGTGGCGCCCATACCAGCTTGGTATTTTCTATCGGCATTTAGGGTTCGGTTAAAGGTTTTACCGTTTTTGGTGACGCTTTCAACAAGCGTACCTTTCAAAATGCCTAACCAGTTGCTATAGGCCAAGACCTTGTCGTCTGCGTCGACGACGGCGACAGAGTCTTCGAGGTCAAGAATGGTCGAAAGCGCTGACTCAATCACGATGTCATTGACGCCGGCCTGGTCGTCTTTGCCAATGCCCTTTGAGTTATCAATTTGGATATCAATATGCAGACCGTTGTTGACCAACAGAATGGCAGAGGGGCTTGCCTCAGAACCTTGGTAACCAACAAACTGGTGGGCCTGTGCCAAGCCCGTTGTGTTGCCGTTTTTAAGCGCCATAACTAACTTGCCTGCTTCTACGCTGTAGCGCTGTACGTCGGCATGCGAGCCGCTTGCCAAAGGCGCTGACTGGTCTAGAAACTGACGACCAAAGGCGATGACGCGAGCGCCGCGCACGGGGTTGTAGCCAGAGCCATTGGGGCCAGTTTTGGTGGCACCGTCGGTTTCAGGCAGCGCATCGGTACCATACAGGGCGTCGTACAACGAGCCCCAGCGCGCATTGGCTGCGTTCAAGGCATAGCGCGCGTTGAGTACCGGCACCACCAGTTGTGGGCCCGCTTGCAGCGCCAGCTCGGCATCAACATTGGTGGTGGTGATAGTGACTGGCCCGGGAACTGGCGCAAGATACCCGATCGAGGTGAGGTGTGCGCGGTAGGCGGTCATGTCTTGGATCGGGCCAGGGTGGGCGCGATGCCAGTTGTCCATCTCGGTTTGAATGCGATCGCGCTCGGCCAGCAAAGCGACATTTTTTGGCGACAAGTCATGCACCACGGCATCGAAACCTTGCCAGAAGGCTGTGCTGCTTACGCCAGTGCCTGGCAGGACGCTGTCTTCAATAAAACGGTACAGCGAAGTTGCAACTTGAAGGCGATGGATTTGGGTGCGTGCAGTCATGCTCGAGAGGCCTTGCTTAAAAGAGATAGGTGACAGACTTTGGCTTGTTCACGTTGGGTGGTGTCACGTGTGACCCAGCGAGCAAGTAGTTTACCGGAATTGGGCTAAAAGCCCGATCTATTTAGGAGGCAGGCAAGGGGGCAGCCACTTGCAAGTGCCGCCCTAAACCTACGCGGGTGGGTGGGTTTAGGGCTGAGGCTTTCGGTTCAGTCAGAGAGTGGGTTCGTACGACCGCAGACCGCTCTGAATACGATCTAAAGGTAAGTTTAATGCCCAGGCGGCCGCAACCGAAGCCAGCACAGCAACGGTGTTGTCCTCAGTGCCTGCGGGATTCAAACCCAGCACTGGAAGCTCGGAGGTTTTGCATAAGGGCGTGCGTTGCGTGCCCTGCGCCAACATAATCTGACCAGCATCGAGTAAAACGGCACGCTTGTCTTCTGCGAGATGCGCTTGAATCAGGGGTGAAGCAGGATCCTGACTAAACAGCATCAATGAGCCCTTGCAGAATTCGGCGATGGCTGCGACGTTAACGTCGTCGGCATTGAGCACGCCGGTGCCAGAGGTGCAAACTACATCAATCTGTGTTCGATAGATTTTGATCAAATCTGTCGCGGTTTCAAAGGCGTGATACGCCACACTTGGGCCTTTGAAAGCCTCATCAAAAGTGATGTCTGTCACGATACCAACCAGGCACTTGATGTAATCAAGACCTTCGGTCAGTATTTGCATGCCATCCGTTTCAACCACAGCGGCTTGAATCTGACAATTTAAAAGTAAGCGTTGGGTATTGGACCAGGTCGAGGACACCGAAGTCGTCAGCGCACGGTCATTGACCTTGACGCCCTCGCTGTTAGACAAGCCAGTAAGCATCCCATTTTGCGTCAGCAAATGAAACATCAGCCGTGTCACCAACGTTGTGCCGCTCGACCCCGAGGCTCCGATCAGCGGAAAGGTTTTTTCGTCGCCGGGCGGAAACATGTAGTCGACAATCGCTTTGCCCACATTGCGCGGTAGGCCTTCGGCGGGCTTCAAATGCATTAAGAGTCCGGGCCCTGCATTGACCTCTACGATGGCACCGCCTGTTTCTGACAACGGGCGTGAAATGTCTTCGGTCACCAGATCGATACCCGCCACATCTAAACCCACCGCTTTGGCAGCGATCGCCGCAATCGCGGCGACATCAGGATGAACGTCATCGGTGCAGTCGAACGCCACGTTGCCATTACGTTGAATCAAGACTTCGCAACCCAAAGGGGGAATGCTGTCGGCGTCAAAGCCCTGGCGCTTTAGTTCAAGTCGGGCAGCTGAGTCAATACGAACCGGATTTAAGGGTTGTTCTTCGCCGCGTCCACGGCGAGGGTCTGAGTTGATTTGAAGGGCAATCAAGTCGTCAATCGTGTGGATGCCGTCGCCTGTTACATGCGCGGCCTGGCCTTTCGCCGCGGCCGCGAGTTTGCCGTTCACGATCAAAAGGCGATGTTCGTTGCCACGAATGAAGCGCTCAACTAATACCCCTGAGCCCTCATCAACCGCGACAGCGTAAGCCGCTTCGATTTCTTGTTGGGTTTCGAGATTAATGAACACACCTCGTCCGTGGTTGCCATCAACAGGTTTGACGACCACTGGAAGGCCTAGGTCTTGGGCCGCGTCCCAGGCATCTTGCGCGTGATCAACGGCACGACCTTGTGGGATCGGTACCCCGCAAGACTCAAGAATTGACTTCGTTAAGTCTTTATCACGCGAGATCGTTTCAGCAATGGCGCTCGTTTGGTCTGTTTCTGCGGTCCAGATTCGACGTTGCTGGTTACCGTAGCCGAACTGGATCAGGTTGCCGTTGTTTAAGCGCACCGCAGGAATTTCACGATCTTCGGCCGCTAACACCATCGAAGCAGTGCTCGGGCCTAGACATAAATCTTGCGTGAGGTCTTTGAGGTGGTCAAGCGCCGCCTCAAGATCGTAAGGGCGGTCTTCAATGGCCGCCATCACCAGATCGCGACCTGCATACAGTGCAGCCCGGGTGACTTCTTCTTGCCAGCCACTGACAACAACTTTATAGACACCGCGAGTTTCGGTCTCGCGTGCACGTCCAAAACCATGGCCAGGCACACCCGCCAGGTCTTGCAGGGCCAGCGTGACGTGCTCAAGAATGTGGCAAGGCCAGGTGCCAGTGCGTAGGCGTTGTAAAAAGCCACCGCGCACGCCTGGGCTGCAGCGGTGTTCGATCAGACTCGGTAGCCATTCGACCAACCTCTCGTAGAGGCCGGGCACGACATCAGAGGGGCAGTCTTCTAAGTCCCCGATGTCTACCACAGCCTCAAGCGCCGAGTAATACGTCCAAATATTTGGCCCACGCAGATAGACGATGCTCTGGATGACCATATCGCGTTTGTTCATGAGACGGCTTACTTCACTGGTGATGGCAAGGTGTCTATTATCGCCTATCGGTTATCGCTTATAGGCAAAACTTAGGATCACCGCGGGCGACGCCCCACAATGGGGTATTGAGGATCGGTAAAACCGTGCGTCGATGCATAACCGGGCGCCACAAGTGAATCGACCAGGGCCTCGTCTTCAGCTGTGAGCGATACCGACATGGCAGCAACATAGTCTTGCCATTGTTCTAGGGTACGGGGGCCACCAATGACCCCGTTGATGAGTTTGTTATTCAACGCCCAGGCGATTGCAAACTGTGTTGGACTAAACCCGCGGCGCAAAGCGTGCTCTTTTAACGCGCTCGCCACCGCAAACGACTCGTTGCGAAACTCGGTTTGATGCAAGCGACGATCACCGCGCCCAGCGCGACTTGAAGCGTCGGGTGCTACGTCTGGCTGATACTTGCCTGTCAACACGCCGCGCGCCAGGGGGCTGTAGGCGACGACGCCCACGCCATAATGGTCGCAGCAGGGCAGCACTTCGGTCTCTATCATTCGTGTGACGGCGCTATAAGCAGGCTGGCACACAATCGGTGGTGGAATACCCATCTTTCGAGCCATTTCAACCATTTTGGCGATGCGCCACGAGCGAAAATTTGACACCCCGTAATAGCGAATTTTCCCAAGCTCAATGAGGCGGGCAAAGGTTGAGAGGGTTTCTTCCATCGGGGTGATTTCATCATCGCGATGCATGTAATAGACGTCAATCCAGTCGGTCGCGAGTCGCTTCAGGCTGTTGTCGATCTCGGTCATCAGCCAACGCCTGGAAGTACCACGGTCGTTTGGCTCTTTGCCAATTTGGTTGGCAACCTTTGTCGCGAGTACCCAGCGAGCGCGGTCTTGCGCAATTAAACGCCCAACCATGCGCTCAGATTCGCCTTTGGCATAGTTGTCGGCCGAGTCAATCGCGTTGTAACCGGCATCGCGCGTGACGGCAACGATTTCTCGTGCCACGGTTTCGTCGGTTTGATCTCCGAACATCATCGTGCCTAGCCACAAGCGTGGCACGTGCAGGCCGCTATGGCCAAGTGGGAAGTATTCAGGGTTTTTATGCGTCATGATGCTTTCAATTATTGAGGGGTAATTTTCTGCAGATCGATCACTTTTTTCCAGCGCGCGATATCTGTGCGAATGAGCTGCAGCATATGTTCGGGTGAGCCGCCAACGGCTGTCGTGCCTTCTTCTTCGAGCCGAGTGTAAACGGCGGGCTCTTTCAACACGCTGTTAAGCTCATGATTGAGAAAGGCTACGATTTCAGGCGAAATGCCTTTAGGGCCACCCATCGATTTACTGTCGACTACGTTGAAATCTTTCAGGCCCTGTTCTTCAAAGGTCGGGACGTCGGGCAAGATGGATAAGCGAGACTGCCCAGCGATACCCAGCGCTCTGACGCGCTTTGATTTGATGTACGGGGCTGTGAATGTTGAGGTGCTCAGTAAAAGATCGACATTGCCACCAAGCAAGTCATTCATCGCAAGCGACGAGCCCTTGTACGGAACGTGTACTAATTTGATATCTGCCAGATAGGCGAATTCTTCCATCGATAAATGTGCGATTGAACCAATTCCGGCTGAACCATGTGTGTAGCGATCAGGGTTCTTTTTTGCGGCGGCAATCAGATCGGTCGCGTTGCGAAAAGGCGAGTCGTTATGAACGAGAAGCACCATTGGCGTTTGCGCGAGCGTGATGATGGGCTGCATATCCAGTATTGGATCAAAGGGCAGTGGCCCCATGGCGGCTTGGATACAGTAACTGCTAGACATATTGAGCAGCGTGTAGCCATCAGGAGCTGACTTCATCACATACGCCGAACCCACGGTACCGCCCGCACCCGTGCGATTTTCAATCACTACCGGGCTATTGAGTCGTTCAGATAGTTTTTGCCCCGAGATTCTGGCGATCGCGTCTCCTCCGCCACCTGCAGCAAACGGCACGACAAATCTGATTGCTTTAGTCGGAAACTTATCTTGCTGTGCGAATAGTGGAAACCCAATGCTTGCTAGGCCGCCCAGCACCGAAGATCGGACAAAGGCGCGTCTGTTCATTGGGTCTCCTTTAAAACGTTACTTCTCTTGGCCTGAGCTTAAGCTGCTTTTGAAAATTTCGCCAACAGGGGGGTGAGTTCGCGAATGTTTTTAATATGCTCGAGCTTTTCGAGCTTGGCAAAGAGTGCAGGGATGTCGTTGACGGGAAGCACACGCTTGACGCAATCATTGAATTTTTCCCACAACTCTTCACTGGTCAAGGGATAGTCGCCGCCACGACCAACCAGGCTGTTGATGCGACGCGACACCGTGCGCCCGTCTTTCAGAGCAACAATGACTTCTGCACCAAATTGATCGGGTGAGTCGTCGGGCATATCGGGGTGTGGCATTGCAGTGGTTTTTGCCATGATCGCACGTACTTTGCTATCAAAGTGCGCATTGCCTTCAAAGTCGTCAAGACGCACGGCACCGTCCACCAATGCACGCGCCACCGCGTATTGCACCGAGAACTTGGCGGCAAGTGGCGTTTGAGGATCCGGATTGTTGGTGTGGGGCAGTCGACGACGATGCGGCATGATGTCGACCTTTTCAATATCTTGTGGACTGAAGGTTTCTTGTTTGCGCAACTCAAGCGCCATCGTGACCGCTGGGTGAGTGCTACCGCAACACGCAAATTGTTTGAGTCCCATGCTTGGGCTCAAGACCTCAAGGGGATTGGCCCAGTTCTCAAAAATCAGACTGGCATCGTAATTGCCTTTGCCATTAAACGCATTGAAAAAGCCTTGATGATGTTCAAGCGCTTCAGGATTGGCATCGTAGCCCGCATCGGCCATGAGAACAGCCAGCAAACCGTTGCGCGCACACTGGCCAACATGAAGGGGTTTAACCATGGTGCCGAAGTTAGCCTTGATGCCTGAAGCGAACGAAGCGGCAATTGCAAGCGCAATCGCTTGCTTTTTAGCCCCAAGCCCAAGCAAATGTCCGGCCGCTGCGGCTGCGCCAAAGACACCAAGGGTGGCTGTCGGATGCCAGCCTTTGTCGTAATGATAGAAGTTGACGGCGCGCGCCAGGCGAATTTCAGTTTCAATCCCCACAATATAGGATTGAAGGAGTTGTAGGCCAGAGGCGCCGCGTTCTTCAGCGATTGCCATGAGGGGGGCGACCAAAGGCGCAGACTGATGCCCGCCCATCGGTTGGCTAAAGTCATCGTAATCTAAGGCATGAGACGCTGTGCCGTTGATAAACGTCGCATCAAGTGCCGAGGTCTTTTGTGCCGTGCCAAAAATCGTGCAGATGCCGGGCGCTGAAGCAACGCCGGGTGTGCGCAACAGATTGGTGGTGCAAGGTTCAATCGCGCCCGCAATCGTGACCCCTAACGTATCGATAATCGCCGTGCGCGACAGCATGATCGCTTGCGGTGTGATGGCACTGAGATCAAAAGACACGATACGCTCGGCGATTTGCTCGAGCACAGTTTGAGTGGCATTGGGCTGATTCATAACGATAATCCTGATGTTTCTGAGTAAGAGGCGTTGAATAGATAAAGCGAAAAGTGACTTATGCGCTCAGCAGTCGGCAATCGTTGGCGTGAAATGAAAGTGTAATCGCGCGGCCAACCTCGAGCGTAGTACGTGAAAAAGCACGTAATTCGAGGCCGGCTACGCTCACCACGTGTTCGATGTGTTGACCTAAAAAAACACTACTGGTGACTGTGCCGGTGACGCGATTGACGCCAGCCTGGATCTGAACCGTTGGGTCGAGTTCGACGTGTATTGCCTCAGGCCGAACTAACGCGGTCACTTGGTCGCCTTGCACGTGTTGTGTGTCTGGGCAGACGGACAGCGCAGTGCCATCGGGCAAGGCCCACTGCCCACCTTGTTGGCGTACCCGCAAGAAATTAGCGTTGCCAATAAAGTCCGCCACAAAGCGATTCACGGGCGCGTGATAGATTTGTTTGGGCGAGCCATCTTGTATGGTGAGCCCCGCACTCATCACAATAATTCGATCAGACATCGAGAGTGCTTCGGTTTGGTCGTGCGTGACGTAGATCGCAGGCACTTTGAGTTCGCGTTGTATCCGGCTGATTTCAGTTCGGGTTCGGTCGCGCAGACGCGCATCAAGATTTGACAGTGGCTCGTCAAACAGTAACACCTGAGGCTTACCAGCGATTGCGCGGGCGAGCGCTACGCGTTGCTGTTGCCCACCAGACAGTTCAGAGGGACGTCGATTGGCGAGTTCATACATTCCAACGATATCGAGCGCCCACTTGACCGCTTCGGCCGTGTCCCGAACGCCTCTGACCGTGAGTGGGAAGGCAACGTTTTGCGCAACAGTCAGATGCGGCCACACGGCATAAGACTGAAACACCATACCCAAATTGCGCTCGTGAGGCGGTACGAACACTCCATTCGTCGTGTTCGAAACGATTTGCTCGTTAATGCGAATTTCGCCGCCATCGATGGTGTCTAAGCCCGCGATGCTGCGTAAGGTGGTGGTTTTTCCACACCCGCTCGGGCCGAGCAGGGTCACAAATTCGCCATCCGCGACATCAAAAGAGATGCCTTTGATGACGGTTGACTGCCCATATACTTTGACAAGGTCTCTGACCGAGATGCCCATTAGTCTGCTCTCATATTGATTGTGTTACCGCTTACGCGCCCCAGGCATGGCCCAGAGCAGCGCTGACATGATCCCCAGCATCAACACCATGGCCAAAATTGACAAGGCGCTCGCCATGCCCCAATCAGCTTGCTCGAAATAAGACCAAATCGAAACAGACAGCACTGAGGTCGATGCGGTAAAGATCAAAATGGTCGCAGAGATTTCTCTAAAAAAGGCCATGAACAATAAGAAGTAGCCGCTTTGCAGCGAAGGTAAACTCAAGGGCAAGACGATCCGCCAGACGCCCGTTTGTCGACTTGCACCTGCTGTCCAGGCAGCCTCTTCGAGGCTGCGGTCAAGCTGAACAAAGCGTGCGCCTGCAGTTTCGGTTGCGTAGGGCAAAAAGCGTGTGACGTAGGCCAGCACAATCAAAGTCATGGTGCCGTAAAGTGGTAAGGGCAAATAGGCGTAAGCCCAAAGCAATCCTAAACCTAGCACCACCCCAGGTACACCAAAGGGCAGCATGACCAGCATGTCGAGCACCCGATGCCCCGTGGGTTTCAAACGTACCGTGAAGTAACTACACGCCGCGCCAAGCATCACACCCACTAAGGCACCACCGCCTGACACGAGTAGTGTGTTCAGTGTGGCGAGCTGTGTACCCTCAGATTCCCAGATGCTGATGTAGTTACGAAACGTGTAAGCGGCTGTCAGTGGATTACCAGTAAAAAATTTGATAAGCGAGGTGTAGAGCAAGATGATGGTTGGCAGAATTAAGCCCATCAAGATATAAACACCACAAAAAATGTTAGTAGGCCAGCGCCAAGCGCCAAGACGGATCGGGGTGATTCGCCCCGCTTTGCCCGTGGTGGCCACGGCTTGCCCACCGCCTGCTAGTCGGCGTTGTAGCAAAATCGCAAGGGCTGTGATGGCGGCAAGCGTCAGACCAATCGCAGCCGCAAGCCCGTATGCAGTCGGAGGAAATCTGCACAGTAAATAAATTTGTGTGGCCAACACAGTGACGCGCCCGGGTATACCGAGCAAGACGGGAATACCGAATTGTTCAAGAGACATCACCAGACAAAGGAGGGTGCTCGAGGCCAGTGCGTAGGACAGCATGGGTAAGGTGACGCGCCTGAGCATCGTAAACGCTGAAGCGCCCGATGTGCGCGCCGCCTCTTCGTAGCTTGGATCCATCCCTAACACAGGGCCGCGCATGGTGAGGTACACAAAGGGTACCTGATGAAGCACCATGACCAACACAATCCCCGTGACGCTATAGATATCGATATTGGCTTCAGCGTCAAACAGTTCACGCACCAGATCATTGATCAGGCCGCCAGGCGAACCAATCACGATCCAAGCCATCCCCAAAATGAATGAGGGGAAATAAAAGCTCAACCCTAGCAAACCGGTCATCGCATTTGGCCAACGGAAGTCGGTACGATGAATGATCAAGGCCAGCAGCGTGCCCAAAATCATTGAAAAGAAGGTCGTCAAGCAAGCAACTTGTATCGTGGTGATCAACGTATCGATCACGCCAGGCGAAGCCAGATTCGCCCAGTTTTCAAGCGTCCAATTGCCCGGTTGCCCCGGAGGCGAGTCGCGCAGGCTGCCAAGCACCAAGGCAAGAACTGGCACGAGTGCCATCAGAGCCACTGCAGCAAAGACTAGAGCGTAAAGAGGCGTTAATAAATTAAAACGATGTTGCGTAATCGCTTTGTTCTCGGTCAACCGGTTCATCTACGTTTAGCGAATCCCAAAAACTTCACGCCAAACATTGATAGATTGGGCTTGCTGAGCAGTCGATGAAATGACAAGCGAGTCGACAACATTCGATAGCGACGAGGTCGCAGGAACAAACTTTGGAGGTGTGATGCCAGGGCGCGTGCCAGGTAAGCCGCCAATCTCTTGTAAGACGGCTTGGCCTGGCGCTGACATGACCCAGTTGGCAAACAGTTTGCCGGCATTTAGGTGCGGCGCTTTGGCCGGCACCATGACATAGCCGTCATTGATCGCGGTGCCTGACTTTGGATACACAAACCCGATAGGTGCGCCGTCGACCAGGCCAGGCTCAAGAGGCAGATCTGCCAGGGTTCCGACAAGTGCATCGCCGCGCAGGACGGCTTGAAACACCCCAGCTGAGCCCTCAAAAAAACGTACGTCGTTGGCTTTAAGCTTTTGTGCCGAGTCATTCAGGCCAATATTGCTCCAGTGTGCGATCAGACCTTGCACAGCAATCGAGCGCCATGGTGGATCCATTGCGACTTTGCCTTTCCATTTTGGATCCCAAAGATCGGTCCATTCTTTCGGTGCATCAGCGGGTTTGACCCGTTGTTTGTTCCAAATAATCACGTTACGCGAGGTGTGCACGGCAAACATCTTGTTACCGCGATTAATTTCGGGTTTGAATGCAGCAAGCTCTGGTGGCGTCCATTCAAGCGCCCATCCCCCAGTGTCCACACCTTTAAGCATGGTCTCGTCTGGAAAGGTAATGACCACGTCCGCTAGATTGCGGCCTGCGGTGAATTCGGTCGCAAAGCGTTCAATCAGTGGCGCACTGCCCAAACGCATTTGTTCGGTTTTGATGCCTGGGTAGGTTTTACGAAACTCGGACAAAAGCTTTTCGATACCCGACGGGCGCAGGTTGTGGTACAGACTCACTGTTCCTTCTTTTTTTGCAGCGTCCTCAACAGCTTTCCAGTCTGCGCCTGCTTGGGCAAAGGCACTTGTCGCCAACACCGTTGCCAAGATCGCTGAAGAGACCAAACTGATTGTGCGACGCAGCAGGCCACGCTCGCCAACACTCGCCTGCAGGCGCTGTGCCTGTCCGATAAAAGCTGTCATGCAGTCTCCAATTCTTTTGTTTGCGGAGTGACCGCATTTATAAAATCTTGTCGTACAGTTTGTGGTGAATGACAGAGTGAGTCGATTAGGGATAACCCTTTGTTGGTGTCTTGTGGGAAAAGGATTCCAAATAGTGGAGTTTGATCGGCGTCAGGAGGTAGAAATTGCGAGAGAATGTGCAGGCGCAAATTTTCAACGTGGCATTGCGGAACAGGCACCGACTAACAAGAAGAAATGACCACGACTGCGCAGTCGTGAGCAGACGTAATGATTAACCCAGTACTAGATAAGAACGAAAGAGACGCACCAAACGTGAACGCTAAAACGCAGACAGATGAATTGACCAGCCGTTTTGTTGCCTTGCTCAGGGCGTGGCCGGCTGACGATGCCGTGCTTGAACGTCAGTGCCGTTTATTGCTCTTGGATGGGTTGGCGGTTGCGATCGCCGGGGCTCACGAGCCGGGGCCGAGCATCTTAGCCAAGCTTGCTCAACGCGATGTACCGCAGGGGCCCGCGCGCGTAATTGGCAAGGGCTTTTCGACCGGCGTGGTGCAAGCAGCGCGGATTAATGGGGCGTCAATGCATGTTTTGGATTTTGAACCCATGTGGAATCCGCCTAATCACGCACTGTCTCCACTCTTGCCCGCCTTGCTGGCGGTTGCACAGTGGCGTGAAGAAAGTGGGGGCGGCGCGCAGGGCGGGGCACTGTTGCGTGCGTTAGCCAAAGGGGTCGAAGCGCAAGGGCGTTTACGCCTAGCCTCAGGTCAGATCGAACCGAGTAAGTTGACGATGCACCCGCCGGGTGCGGTCGGGCCTCTGGCCGCTGCACTCGCCTGCGCCGAGTTGATGGCTTTACCACTTGTACAGACTGTTGCTGCCGTCAGTATGGCGGCTTCGCGATGTGGTTCTGTGCTGGCAAATGTCGGAACGATGACTAAAGCTCTGCACTGTGGCGACGCGGCGGCCAACGGTGCTGAGGCGGCGATGCTCGCGGCAGAAGGATTTACGGCGAATGTCGATGCAATCGGCAGCCCTAGAGGGTGGGGGCCCGCTTTGTTTGGCCCGACTTTCGAGCCCCAGCATCTGATCGCAGCGCTTGACACTGCACGCGCGTTGGTGCCGGGCCCGGCCTGGAAACTGTTTCCCTCTCAGTTTGCAACGCATTTTGTCATTACTGCTGCTTTACAGCTGCGTGCAAGCCATCCAACCGTTCTGTGGGGCGAGCAGGTTGAGCGGATTGAATTACGCACGCCAGTCATGCATTACATTGATCGCCCGAAGCCTGAAACGGGTTTAGACGGTAAGTTTTCTTGGCAATATACGTCTGCAGTGGCCTTGCTTGACGGCCAGGTCGAGCCCAAGAGTTTTACGCAAGAGCGTCGCTTTTCAGCGGACGTTGTTAGTTTGCTTGAAAAAATGACTCTGAAGAGCGATACGTCTATCTCAGGTCGGTTAGACCAGATGCACGTCGAGCTAAGGGTGATCTTGCGTGATGGCCGTGAGTTAACGCAACGCTGCGATGCACCGTTAGGGAGTTGGACGCGTCCGGTCGGCCCTGAGAAAATTCGGGGTAAAGCGCGTGGGCTGATCACTGAAGTATGTGGCAGTGAGGTTGCGGCTCGCGTCGATACTCTTGTGATGGGGACAGGGGATTTTGAAGTGCGAGAGTTATTAGCATTGATCTAATGAACGTTGATCTGATCAAGACGCGTCAATCAACGACTAGCGTTGAGCTGACCAGGAACGATCAAATCAATTTATAGTTAAAAAAATAACATGTTGTGAGGCAAGAGTATGGTCTTAAATTCGTTGAAGCATCCCTCAAATTGGCGTGTCGCCGACCTTGAGCGTGATCAACGCTGGATTTTTCGAATCGACGAGCAAGCTCGTCAAGAGATGATTGATGCAGTGTTAAAGGCTGAAGATCCCAATAAAACTTTGCTTGATTATCGGCGTACTGATTTTGCCTTGAGTAAGACCTTGGTGACGCTGAATGCTGCACTTGAAGAAGTCAAGCGCGGGTTGGGCGTTGCCTTGATCAAAGGGCTCCCCAGACACGAACTGACCGCTAAGCAATTTGAAATTTTGACCTGGAGCCTGGGTCTGTATAGCGGCGTGCCGCGCCCGCAAGGTAAAGAAACTCAGTACATCTCAGCGGTGAAAGATGCAGGCATGACGTATCGCACGGGCACAGGTCGTGGCTACTCGTCAAACGCTGAGCTTGATTTTCATACCGACTCGTCAGACATCATTTTTTTAAGCTGTTTCAATCAGGCGGTGTCTGGAGGCAAGACCATTGTCAGTAGCTCGATGGCGGGGCATGACGTGATGGCGCGTGAATATCCCGATCAACTCAAGTGGCTGTATGAGCCGATTGCGTTTAGTCGACAGGGAGAAGGTGCGCCCGACGAGGGGCCTTACGTGATGCAACCCGTTTTTTCTCAACAAGGTGAAAAATGGTTTGGCCGTTGGAACTGGAACCGTGTGCGCAGTGCCCAAAAAATCGAAGGTGCTCCACAAATCTGTGCCGAGCACTTTACGGCCCTTGAGCAGTTTGACCAAGTGGTACGTCGCCCCGAAATCGCGTATGAAATGTGGCTAGAACCTGGTGATGTGCAAATCATTAACAGCCACGTGACCCTGCATTCGCGCACCGAGTTTCAAGACCATGAAGATCCAGCGCTTAAGCGTCTGTTGTATCGGTTATGGATTGCACCACCCGACAGTGAGGTGTTGCCAGAGTGCTGGCGAGACCTGTATCGCTCGTGCGAGTCGGGCACGGTTCGTGGCGGGATCCGTGGGTTTAAGTACGATGAGACGCGCGCGCAGTTTGAAGCGCGTCAGGCGCAAGACTGTGGCATGCGGCCTTGAAGCCTAGGGTTGTTGCGCGCGCCTGTCTTTGACTTCTAAGAGAACAGGCCCGCGTTTTTAACCCAACTTCGTATCAGTGCTGTGTCGCTGCCAATTTTTGACTAATCGCCACGATCCGCTGCGCCGCATACACGATTGGGTAGTCAATAAATTGACCATCTAATTGAATGGACGAAGACCCCGCTGCTTCGGCCGCGGCAAAGGCTTCAACAATCTTTGTGGCGCGTGCGACTTGCGCCTCGGTTGGCGTAAAGGCCTTGTTGACCACAGGGATCTGGTCAGGGTGAATACACAGCTTGCCCTGAAAACCAAGATCGCGGATCTTGTTGGTTGAGACCTCAAAGCCTTCGGCATCTTGCAAGTCAACCCAAACTGTGTCGATCGGTGGTTCTTTGTCATGCGCGCGAGACATCAAGACCACCTGATTACGGTAGGCCAGCAGCTCAGTCTCGTCACGTGACCATTTCAAATTGAGATCTAAGGTAAAGTCGCCTGCGCCGAAGGCGACACGCTTGATGCGCGAACAATTTGAAAGGATCTCGCCCAAGTTAGCGATACCTTTGGCCGTTTCAATAATCGGGATGAGATCAATCGCGCCAAGCGGTAGGCCGCGCTCGCGCTCGAGTTCAGTCATGATCCAGTCAGCGGTTTGAGCCTGACTCGCGTTTTCGACTTTAGGCAAAATCAAACCATCAACGCCCGCTTGGACAGTTGCCACAAGGTCGCCATACGCGTAAATGGTCGACATTGGGTTGACGCGGATATAGCCTAAGCAGTTGCGTGGCCGCTGCATGGCTTGCACAGCCAAAGGCCGGCTAATGACTTTTTCTGAGACAGCACAGGCATCTTCTAAATCAAGGATGACGGCGTCAGCACCAAGCGTAAACGCTTTTTCGGTACGTCGTGGATGGTTGGCGGGTGCGAACAAAAATGTTCTAAAAGTCCCCATGTTGATTTCCTGAAGTGAAATTGAAATTTTTTGGTACTACTCAACGGTCAACTTAATTTGCTTGAGCAGGGCAGCAAAGCTTGCAAGTTCTTTTTTGATTTGCGCAGACATCTCAGCCGAAGTATTGCCAACGGGCTCGGCACCCGTGGCTAACAGTTGGCTTGTAACCTCAGGGATGTTGACGATTTTCGTTACCTCAGCGCTGAGCTTGTTCACGATATCGCTCGGGGTTTTGGCTGGCGCCAAGAGCCCAAACCAGGTGCCGACGTCAAAGCCTGGCAAGATCGTTTCGTTGAGTGTCGGTACATCGGGCAGGGCAGACGAGCGCTTGGCTGTGGTGACAGCCAAGGCACGCGTTTTACCCGCGGTGACTTGTGGCAAACCAGCGGTGATGGTGTCAAACATTAATTGAACCTGACCGCTGACGAGATCAGAGATTGCGGGCGCACTGCCTTTGTAGGGTATGTGGATGATCTCTGTTTGTGCCTGTAGATTAAACATTTCGCCGATCAGGTGATGTGCGGTGCCTGAGCCCGCCGAGCCATAGTTCAGTTTGCCCGGTTGCGCTTTGGCCAACGCGACAAACTCCTGAATCGTATTGGCTGGGATCTTTGCGTTTACAACAACCATGTTTGGGATCAATGCAATGATGCTCACAGGGGCAAAATCGCGGTCAATATCGTAGGGCAGGTTTTTAAACACATTTTGAGCAATGGTGTGATGCGTGGCGGCTAGTAGCAGTGTGTAACCATCGGCCGGTGATTTGGCCACTTGGTCTGCGCCCAAGGTGGCACCTGCGCCAGGCTTATTCTCGACAATCACGGGTTGCCCCCAATCGGCGGTCATGCGCTGCGCCACGAGGCGCGCCAACAGATCGCTTGAACCGCCCGGTGCAAAGGGCACCAAGATTCTGATGTTACGGTTTGGAAAGTTTGCCGCTGGTTGTGCGAGTGAAAGAGAGGCGAAACAGGTCAAAGCGGCAGCGGCAACGATCTTAAGTAGAGTGGTCATTTTCTGTTGTCTCATTTTTTGTATTGAACGCGAACTGATCCCTCGAGTCGCGCGTACGGATCCTTTAAGTAACGTGAATGTATCCTGTGCTGAACGTGACATTGTTTGATGAACGACTCTTGCTTATTCAGGGTCTTTAAATACGCCCATTTCTTCAAGAAGCTCTTGTACCAGATCAAGCCTGAGTCTGGGGTTTTCCATGGTGAGAAGGTGTTGCTTTTGTTGTGAGGGCAAATCGAGTAATTCGGCGCAACGGTTGGCCACCCATGCACAGTCTTGCAATTGATAGGGCTGAATGATGGGCCGTTGGTCAGGCGGGATTCCCTGATCTTCGAGGGTGCGAACAATTTTTGTGAGTGCATTCGCGGTGGGCAAGAGCTCAGGCGGGATCGCCACAACCTCATCGGGGGCGATCAGTTCGACTTCGGCACGCCATAGGCCATTTGCCTGAAGTTCTTTTTGAAGGATCTTAAAGCGTTGCCCGCCTTGGCAGCGAATCATAAATAAGCTGGGTTGCACGGCCTCAAAATGAATGATGGTGGCCAAGGTGCCGACCTCTGCAAATTCAATTTGCTTGCCAGCCACTTGCACTTCGGCCCCTTGATCAAGAGTCACGATGCCAAATGGCGAGTTGTCGCGCAGGCATTTTTTAGTCATGTCGAGGTAGCGCACCTCAAAGATCTTGAGCGCCATCATGCCGGCCGGAAATAAGGTGGCCCCGAGTGGAAAAATTGGGATACTCAGTGTTTGCATGCTCTTTAAACAATAAATGATGGCTTCGATAACAGCTATTGTGCCTGAGATTGACGCTAGGCTAGCGACCCTATAACATCAGCGAGACTTAAAAATTAGCAGTCTGAAAGGTATTTGATGCTTGCCTACACCCTAAGGCGCGTGCTGTTGACGCTGCCGGTCATGCTCTTCGTGGCGTTGTTCGTTTTCGGCCTGCTGAGCCTGACGCCCGGCGACCCCGCGGTCTTGCTGGCAGGAGAAGACGCGACTCCCGCCGATATCCTTCGCATTCGTCAGACACTTGGGCTGGATCAGCCCTTTTTAGTCCGTTTTGGTGATTGGCTCTGGAAGGTCTTGCACGGAGACCTCGGTGTTTCGCTGTTCACGGGGTTGCAAGTCAGCCAAATGATTGGCCAGCGCCTTGCGCCAACCTTCAGTTTGATGATTATGACGCTGATTTTGTCGGTAACGCTGGCCGTGCCCCTTGGCGCTTTGGCGGCCTGGCGGCACAACAAGTTTTATGACCGGAGCATCATGATGATGGCCGTCTTGAGCTTCTCAATCCCCTCATTTGTCGTCGGATACCTGTTGGCCTATGCCTTTGGGCTTGAGCTGCGCTGGTTGCCCGTACAAGGTTATGTGCCTTTTTCGCAAGGCTTTTGGGCGTCAATTCGAACCCTCATTTTGCCGACCTGTGCGCTTGGTAGCGTGTATGTGGCGCTGATCACACGCATCAGTCGGGCAACCTTGCTTGAAACGTTGTCGCAAGATTACATCCGTACCGCAAGGTCAAAGGGCGTGAGTAACAAAGGTATTTTGTTTCGGCATGCCCTAAAAAATGTCGGCGTGCCGATCGTGACGGTTGTGGGCAGTGGGGTTGCGTTGTTAATCAGCGGTGCCGTTGTGACTGAAACGGTATTCTCGATTCCTGGGGTTGGCCGTCTCACTGTTGATGCGATCTTGAGGCGCGATTATCCGATTATCCAAGGCGTCATCCTGATGTTTAGTTTTATGTATGTTCTGGTGAATCTGACGGTCGATCTTTTGTACCGTGTCTTTGACCCAAGGATTAAGTACTGATGGCCAGGTTTCTTCAGTTTTTTAAGCGGCACCCGACAATTGTCGTGGGCGGTTTTTTATTAAGCCTTTTATTCTTGATGGCGATTTTCGCCCCGTGGCTTGGCACGGTCGACCCAACAGCGCTTTCGCCTATCTATCGCACAAGGGTGCCAAGCGAAAAGTTCTGGTTTGGTACAGACCTGCTTGGCCGTGATGTGTATTCGCGTGTGGTGTACGGCGCGCGCGTGTCATTGACGGTTGGATTTTCAGTGGCGTTATTGTCTGCGGTGATTGGCACCGTGATTGGCTTGGCAGCAGGTTTTGTAAAGTGGATTGATGCAGTCGTGATGCGAATCATGGATGGCTTTATGTCGATCCCGACTATTCTGCTGGCGATCGCTTTAATCGCCTTGACCCGTGCGTCTTTGCAAAACGTGATTTTGGCCGTGACCATCGCTGAAGTGCCTCGGGTGGTGCGCTTAGTACGAAGCCTGACCCTATCGTTGCGCGAGCAACCGTATGTTGAAGCGGCGGTGGCGGCGGGGGCGGGACGTCTGCGGATTGTCGCGAAGCACATCTTCCCCAACACCATTGCGGCCTTGACCGTGCAAACAACCTACATCTGCGGTCTGGCGATTTTGGCTGAAGCAAGCTTGTCCTTTATTGGTGCCGGGGTACCACCCTCGACACCGTCCTGGGGAAACATCATGGCAGAGGGGCGTGCACTGTGGCAGATCAAGCCGCACTTGATTGCGTTTCCAGCTCTGTTTTTGTCAATTACGATTTTGTCGATCAACATGCTGGGCGATGGCCTGCGCGACGCGATCGATCCACGTATGGCAAAGAGGATTTAGACCATGACAGTGAATGGGCTAACGTCTCAACGGCGCGTACTGGATATTCGTAATTTGTCGGTCTCGTTTGGCCGAGGTGCAACGGCCGTGCATGCTGTGAAGGGGCTGAGCCTGCACGTTGATCGCGGCGAGACTCTGGCGATTGTGGGTGAGTCAGGCTCAGGCAAATCGGTGACATCGTTGTCGATTATGCGGTTGGTTGAATTTGGTGGTGGCAGTATTGAGCAGGGCGAGATGTTGTTTCATCGCGCTAATGGCACGCAAGTTGATTTACGAGCGGCTTCTGAAGACGTCATGCGCAGTATGCGTGGCGCTGATTTGGGCATGATTTTTCAAGAGCCCATGACTTCGTTGAACCCGGTTTTTACCGTGGGATCTCAGATTGTTGAAGCGATTCAACTGCATCAGGATTTGAATCACGAGCAGGCAGTCGCTGCGGCTAAACGCATTCTTGATCAAGTTCGTATTTCGGATTCGAGCGCGATTTTAGGGCGCTATCCACATGAACTTTCGGGTGGCATGCGACAACGCGTCATGATTGCGATGGCACTATCTTGCCGACCAGCCTTGCTGATTGCCGATGAGCCCACGACGGCGCTTGACGTCACGATTCAGGCGCAGATCTTGCAACTGATTCGCGAATTGCAAAAAGAGATGGATATGGGGGTGATTTTTATCACCCACGATATGGGCGTGGTGGCCGAGATCGCCAATCGCGTGATGGTGATGCGCCATGGTGAAGTCGTTGAAGAAAACGCGGTGATACCGCTGTTTGCGAATCCACAGCATCCTTATACCCAAACGCTATTGGCCGCAGTGCCTAAGTTAGGCGCGATGCATGGTACCGATCAGCCCGCGCGTTTTGATTTGGTGTTGAATCGAGCTGCGAGTAACGTTGACGCGACGGCGCTAAATAGCACAAGCACAACTCAAAGTGACCGCATTGTGTTGAGTGTCAAAAATCTAGTCACGCGCTTCGATGTGCGTAGTGGCATATTTGGGTTTGTTAAAAAACGCATTCACGCTGTTGAGCAAGTCAGTTTTGATCTGCATGAGGGCGAAACGCTTTCGTTGGTGGGCGAGTCGGGTTGTGGCAAGACGACCACTGGTCGTTCGCTAGTGGGCCTGGCAAAAATCACCAGAGGTTCGATTGAGTTTGATGGCACGGCGGTCGACACCACCGATACCAATTCGCTCAAGGCCTTGCGTCGTAATTTGCAGTTCGTCTTTCAAGATCCCTTTGCTTCGCTCAATCCACGTATGCGCGTGGGCGATTGCATCAAAGAACCTTTGCTCATCCAGGGCCTAGCTCAAGGGGCAGAGGCTGATCGCAGGGTGGCCGAGCTCATGGAGCGCGTCGGCCTGAATGCCTCAATGGCACAACGCTGGCCGCATGAATTTTCGGGTGGGCAACGTCAGCGCATTTGTATCGCTCGCGCGTTGTCTGTTAACCCGCGAGTATTAATTGCCGACGAGTCAGTCTCGGCACTCGACGTGTCGATCCGTGCTCACATCGTTAATCTGTTACTGGATCTGCAAAAAGATTTAGGCGTGTCATATCTGTTTATCTCGCATGATATGGCGATTGTCGAACGAGTCAGTCACAGGGTGGCCGTGATGTACCTTGGCCAGATTGTTGAAATCGGCCCACGTCGTGCGATTTTTGAAAACCCACAGCATCCTTATACAAAAAAATTAATGTCGGCAGTGCCTGTGGCAGATCCAAATGTGCGACGAACCACAAGCCTAGAAGTTTCCGAAATTCCAAGCCCTGCCAGAAATATTGGCGACGAACCTGTTGTCGCACCCTTGGTGCAAGTGGGAGAAGGGCATTTTGTTGCACGTCACCGCATAGGGGGGCAATATTAGTATGAAGCGTCGCGATTTTTTACAAGCCGCATCTGTTGCAGCATCGTTAGGCGCTGCGCCTGCATGGGTGAGCGCTCAAGCCGCACCAAAATCTGTTTTTCGTTGGGTACCGCATGCCGATCTGACCTTGCTTGACCCACTGTTTACGACAACCTTCATTACTAATATCCATGCACAACTAGTGTTTGATACCCTCTATGGGTTAGACGCGGAGTACAACGTTTCGCCACAAATGGCTGCTGGTCATGTGGTTGAAAATGATGGCTTGTTGTGGAAGATCACCCTGCGTGAGGGGTTGAAGTTTCATGACGGCTCGCCTGTGTTGGCCAAAGATGTGAGAGCGAGTTTGCTGCGCTGGGCTAAGCGAGATCTGATGGGGGCTTCGTTGATGCAGGCGACTGAGTCGCTCACGACCCTTGACGATAAGACCATCCAGTTCAAGCTTTCAAAACCATTTCCGCTGATCTTGCAGGCCTTGGCACGCCAGCAGGGCAGCATGGCCGCCATCATGCCAGAGCGTTTAGCAAATAGCCCTGACGGCACACCGATTAAAGAGATGGTAGGTAGTGGCCCCTTGAAATTTATGGCTGATCAATGGGTCTCGGGTTCGCAAATCGTTTACGACAAATTTCAAGACTACGTCCCGCGTGCTGATAGCTTCGCGCCATCCTTTACCGCTGGGCCCAAGATTGTGCACGTTGATCAGGTCAAATGGATGATTGTGCCTGATCGTGCGACCGCAATTGCTGCCTTACAAACAGGCGAGATTGACGGTATCGAAACGATCGACAATGATTTTTTGCCAGTGCTTCGCAAAGATCCTTCGATTACGCTTTTGAAACGCACGTTGCCAGCAATTTCGGTACTGCGTTTTAATCACCTGCACGCCCCGTTTAATCATCCCTTGATGCGGCAAGCGATTTTGTCGGTGATTGATCAAACCGAATACATGACCGCAGTGAATGGGGCAGATTTCCCTGAATACTTCAGCGATCGTTGTGGAGTCTTTGTGCCGGGCTCGCCTCTGGACAGTGACGCTGGGATGGAAAAGCTCAAGGGCAAGCGTGATCTAAATCGTGCGCGCGCGATGATTAAAGAAGCTGGCTATAAGGGTGAAGCGATTGTGATGCTGGATCCCGTTGATTTTCCCGCTCATCATGCGGCCGCCTTGGTGAGTGCTGATTTGTTCAAACGATTGGGTTTGAAGGTTGATCTCGTCTCGATGGACTGGGGAACAACCGTCCAGCGTCGCAACAGCCAAGAGCCGCCTAATGCTGGCGGTTGGCACGTTGCTTTCACTGCGATTACCGGGCCAAATAATCTTGATCCGGCTGGTCACTTGGCACTGCGCGGCAACGGCAAGCAAGCATGGTTTGGCTGGCCCACGAGCGAGCGTCTTGAGTAGTTGCGCTTAGCCTGGTTCGAAGCGCCTGACCTCGCGGCGCAAAAGAAGATTGCACGCGATATTCAGTTGCAGGTGTTTGAAGATGTACCTTACATTCCGCTAGGTGCCGTGTACGGCGTGACCGCGCTGCGCAAACAGTGGCGTGACTTTCAACCTGAAATGCCTTTGTTCTACACATTTCGCAAAGGATGAAGCGTCTGCTTAACCGTTTGTGTAGGCTCAATAGCATTTAAATAAGAATGATCGAGACAACCATTATGCTGAAAACTCCTCCTCGCGTTGCCATCGTTGGCTTTGTGCTTGAATCCAATCGCTTTGCTCCCTTATCGGTGCGCGAGGATTTTGAAAAAAGCTGTTGGGAAGAGGGCGCGCGTATTACCGAGTTGGCGCGTCAGGCGAGTCACCTGCCAGGTGAGATTCGTGGGTTTTACGAAAGAATGGATACGTATGGCGACTGGGCGCCCGTTCCGTTAATCGTGGTGAGCGCGCCACCCGGCGGGCCTACCAGCGATGAGGTCTGGGCCGAATTCATGCAAAAGGCCGAAGCCTCGCTGCGCGCTGCCTTGCCGGTTGATGCTGTATACGTTTGCAATCATGGTGCTTCGACTGCCGACCATGAAGACGATACCGAAGGCGTCATGATGGCCATGATTCGCAGTATCGTGGGCACCGATATCCCTGTGATCGCCACACATGATTTGCATTGCAATGTTTCACCTCAAACAGTTGATGCGCTTGACGCCTTGATTGCGTATCGCACCAATCCCCACGTCGATCAACGCGAACGTGGTGGCGAAGCCGCAGACCTGTTAAATGAAATGTTCAGTGGTATGAAAACGGTAAAGGCCTTTATTCGCTTGCCCATTACACCGCCTTCAGTGACTTTGCTGTCTGCGCGCGGCCCTTACGCTGATTTATTGAAGCTTGCCTACTCAATGATGCAAAAGCCCTCCGAGGGCCCCATTGCAAACGTCTCGGTCGCGGGTGGCTTTGTGTTTGCAGATGTGCCTAAGTGTGGCATGACGATTACGGTGACGTCACGCGGTGACTTAGCTGCCGCGCGTGCCGCAGCCTTAACCGTGGCCCGAGCTGCGTGGGCCGACCGTGCGCGTTATGTCGCTGACACGATTGAGGTTGAGCAAGCCGTCAACATTGCTCGCGCTGGCCTGGCGCCGATGTTGTTTGCCGATGTGGCAGATAATCCAGGTGGAGGCGGGCGGGGCAGCACCGCCTGGTTGTTGCAGGCGTTTCATGAGGCGCGTATTCGGGGTGTGGTGCTTGGTGTGTTCATTTCTCCTGAATTGGCGGCACAAGCGCATAAACAGGGTGAAGGTGCTACGTTTGATGCAGTCTTCAATGCGACAGAGTACGAGCATTCAAAACGTTTTGCTGCGCGAGCAAAAGTCATTTGTTTGCGTGACGGTTTTCAAACAGGCCGCCGCGGCATTATGAAAGATCGTAAGTTCTCGCTTGGGCCCAGTGCCTTGCTTGAGTTGGTAGACTCGGGGCTGCAAGTGGTGGTGGGTAGTTTGCGCCGTCAGTTAGCCGAGCCCGTAATGCTTGAAATGCACGGCCTTGATATTTCAAAGATTCAATGTCTTATCGTTAAAAGCCGCGGTCACTATCGTGCGGGCTTTGACGAGTTCTTTTCAGATCAACAAATTCTTGACGTCGATAGCCCCGGGTTGACCACGCCTAATCTGAAGCGCTTAAGCTTTAAAGCGTTGCCGCGGCCTGTCTGGCCGATTGATGATGAGGTGGTTTGGAAAGAGCCAGACTGGGCGTAATCCTGAAGTCTTCATCATGACCTGACGATGCCGTAGGCTATATGAGCAAAAGGTAAAAACACAACGGTACCTACTGCAATGGTTGCAAAGGTCATGACGGCCGAGGCCTTTTCTTCAGTGGGCGGCAGTTTCGATCTTCTTGCTCGACAAGATATTAGATCGAGAACTCCCCAAACCAAAAAGCTGCCAAATAAAAGGATCCCAGCAAGAGATCCGATGGTCGTTAAGTGGCAAAGTGCCCAAACAATGACGCCGACCAACATGGGATCTTTCAGTTTTAGTTTGATCGCGTTGTTAGGAACATAGGCCGCAGCAATCAAAATTAACGCGACAAGACTGAAGTAAACGGTGATGTGCCAAGCCCAAGGCGGGGGTGACCAGATCGTGATTGGCTGTGGTCTTGCCTCAAGATACCCAACGGTCATCAATACTAAGCCAGCAATTGAAATCAGCGAATAAATAACCTTCCAGGTTAGAACGCCTAATTTTGCAACCTGTTCGTTGCGCCATTGGTCAGCGAAAATACTGACTGAATGGATCCCTAAAAAAAGAATTAATCCACCGATGAGCATACTCATGAGCGTCCCCCTACGTTGAAATTTCAGTATACATCATAATATACAAGTGTTTATTTCAAAGTATAATTGTGTATTAAGTTGAGAAATGTACCTGGTTGAATATGCTGGTTGATCGCCGTATTAAACCCATTCTTCATCGATCGCAAATTGAATGAGATAGCCGATCTGTTAATTGGCGATTCAGTTTAACTCAAAATATACAATAGTGCATTGTGATATACACTCTGGTTCTTAAGTAAATAGGTGTTTGATGTCAGAGCCTTGACTGATCTGTGCTGTGTCAGACCTTCTGTGGTGGCAGTGCATAGAGCCGGTTGGTATTTTAAAAATATGAAAAACAATAGTGACTTAGAGCGTGGCCTAGGCCAGCGTCAAATGGAAATGATTGCCATCGGTGGGTGTATTGGCACCGGCCTATTTATGGGCTCTGGCAAAACTATTTCGCTTGCTGGCCCAGGCATCATTCTGATCTATGCCATCACTGGCTTGATGCTGTATTTTGTGATGCGCGCCATGGGTGAACTGTTGCTGCACAACCTGTCTTACAAAACATTCATCGATTTTTGTGAAGATATCTTGGGGCCATCCGCAGGGTTTTTTGTTGGCTGGTCGTATTGGTTTGCCTGGATTGTGGCCGCCATTGCTGAAATCATCGCGATCACGGGCTACGTATCTTTTTGGTGGCCCGATCTTCCTCATTGGATTTCTGCGCTCGGTGTCACTCTTTTATTGTTGGCTTTAAATATTCTCAGTGTGAAAGCCTTCGCAGAACTTGAATTTTGGATGGCGATCATTAAAGTTGTAGCCATCGTGCTGCTGATTGTTTTAGGTCTGTATCTCTGTGTGACAGGTTTTGTGTCCCCGAAGGGGATCAAGTCTCAAGTTAGCAACCTGTGGTCGTATGGAGGCTGGTTGCCTCATGGCGTACAGGGCTTGCTTGCCGGACTGCAAACGACGATTTTCGCGTTTGCTGGCATGGAAGTCATCGGTACGATGATGGCAGAAGCAAAAAATCCAAAAATCATGCTGCCCAATGCCATACGCAAAATCCCCGTGCGAATCATGATTTTTTATATCGGTACGGTGCTGGTGTTGATGATGGTGACGCCCTGGACCGATATTTCTGCTGATCAAAGTCCCTTTGTAGATATGTTTGCCTTAGTCGGAATGTTAAGCGCGGCCTCGGTCATTAACGCGGTCGTGATCAGCTCTGCGACCTCCTCAAGTAATAGCGGTATCTATGCAACGTCTCGCATGCTTTATGGCTTGGCTAAAAATCATCATGCTCCGGCATTGTTTGGCAAACTATCTAGCCACAAAATCCCGACTGGCGGCATCTTCTTGAGCACGGGTTTGATTCTTTCGGTTGCGCTGATACTCTCAACGACAAAATCCATGATGAGCGCTTTTGAGCTTGTGGGTAGCGTTGCGGCCTTAATTTTTATCTACATCTGGTCGATGATTTTGTTTGCCTATCTAGCGTACCGCAAGCGTATGCCGCAAGCCCATCAAGAATCTGAATTCAAAATGCCGTTTGCCGGCACGATGCCTTACATCGTTTTTGGTTTCTTTATCATCGTGATTTATGCCTTGACCTTAAGCGACGATACGCGGATTGCGTTATACGTATTACCGTTATGGTTTGTGGTGCTTGGCGTTTTGTATTGGTTCAAAACTCACCACAGCACCAATCATAAAAAGCTTATTGTGAGTTTTAAAGAAAAAGTCACCGTGCAATATGCAGCCGCCGAGCAATATCGCGCGTCGGTGAGTAAAAATCGTTGAAGAGAGATTCTTAGTGCCACGTCCTACAGATCCACTTGTGCAGTTTGTTCGCAAGTCTGCAAGGTTTCAACTGACTAAGGTTAAAAACTTACCGACTAAGCCCTTCTTTTTAAAAGTCGGTAATTGCTCAAGCGGGATTTTAGAAATTTGTTGAGCCGTTTCAGTGTCGACCCCTAGGCTCAAGAGTAGGTGATAAATGACCAGATCCTCATAATCTTGGGGTTGCGCAGAATCGAGTATGTCTCGAACTGCACCTCTTAGGGTGCTAAGCACGAGGTTCACGGCGATCTCAAGAGGCATATCGGTAAAACAGCCTTGCTCAATACCTTGAGCGACATCCAATTGGACGTCTTTATAGCCTTTGTGTTGTGCGTCTTTGAAGGGCCACTCGGTTTTCAGCATTAACTTACCCAGCATGGGCATCGAGGTAAACAACCGAATGGCGATTCTGGTTTTGGTCGCCAAGCGCATGGGCACGTCAAGAATCGTGGAGGCAGCAAGCACAATCGGCGGCATGAGTTCTTGCGCCGCTTGTTTCGCACTGACATTGAGTAAGTCGTCGACGCTACGAAAACATTTATAGAAGGTGCCTCGTGATACCTGTGCCTGCTCAGTCACGTCGTCGACTTCGATTTCGTGGGCAGGTTTGCTTGAGACTAGCTCTGGGCTTGTCAAGACGATCTTTGCGCGCACCTGTTGGTGCAGTTCTTTGTCTTCGCTAAAGAGGTGGTTAATAACCTTTGGCATACTGAAGTGTAAATGACTCGGTCAGAATCATACTCAAAATTCCAAAAAAATTTTTTGCACTCAAGTCGATTAAGATTAATTTAGCCATCTGAATGGACGCGATGTACAGCATCGTGATCTGCCCCAGCAAGTCGATGTCACAGCTAAAAGTTCGATAAAGAATAAGCCGATCGTCATTCGAAATTACGTTGACAGGCGCGCACAAGGATTTGTATACTTAATGTCATTATGACAATCTGTTCGTTATTCTAATTAAGAACGATCTCGCAGGCGGTTGTCTAAAATGCAGAATGAGGATTTATCATGTTTGGCTTAAGTAAAAATCTCAGTTCTGTTGTTGGACTGATCGCCCTTGTGACCTTGCTGGTGGGTTGTGGTGACGGGAGCACGACTAAATCCTCTGTCTCAAGCGGCGGAAGTGATGCCGGAACGCCAACCATATTGGTAACTGCGGCCAATGGCACAAGCACGCAAGCCTGTGCCCCCAATGGGCTCTGTATTTCACTACTTTTTACTAAAGTAGCGAGCGTTGCAAGCAAATACTCAGTGGCCGCTACCAGCTGGACGAATACCACCACGAATGTCATGACGCTCGCCCAAATCCCTTATGTCGATGGCGCAGTCACGGCTTCGCAGATCGACGCGGCAGGCAGCGTTTTCTCGATGACTACCGATGATAAATATCGCTACTTCAAAGGCAATGGTTTGCCGAATACGCCAATGGGAAATTTCCCGGTGCAGCCAGGTACAGCAGCCTACGCTTATTACTCAGCCTTGCCGGGCGGAACAGATCCACGAACCGGTCAAGCCTATTCGTCTGCGGCTGCCATTAGTATTTCTCCTTACGACCTGACCAGTAAATTGCCCTTAAACCCGGCGGTAACCGGCTTTAATCCGATTAACTCTCTGATCATTGGCATTACGTTGACTGGAGCCGCCTGGCATGTAGAGCTTGCAAATGACTCTAGTGGTAATTGGTATAACCCAACCAATGCACTCCCTCATGATCAGTGCTTTGGTCACCCCTATGCCCAGCAATATCATTACCATGGGTACTCTTGGAAGTGTTTCCCAAATCAGGGCACTTCAGGCCATTCGCCAGTATTTGGTTACGCACTGGATGGCTTTGGAATCTTTGGTCCACGGGGTGTTGATGGAAAGATGGTGACGAATGCTGAGTTAGATGCGTGCCATGGCCATATACACCCCGTTGAATGGAACGGCTCGATTCAAAATATTTACCATTACCATGTAAACAATCAATTTCCCTTTGCTGTAGGGTGTTTTCGAGGGACTCCTGACTACAACGCGGCACTTGGCTCAGCGGCGATGCAATTTGGTATCCCTTATGCGCAGCTACCAGATCTTGCGGGTAATGTCGTTCCTCCAAGTCCGACCAATGGAGTTGTAAAGATTGGGCTGAACTAAGTCCGATCGAAAACGCAACTTTTATTAACGGCTAAGATTAATTCTTCTATCTTGGTTGGTTAATTGTTAACCAACGCGATCTTGCCCAGCAAGCCCGTGGCCGGTAGTTTCGGTAATGCAGGCATTGGAGTTTTTAATAAGCCATCTGCTGTTTTTGGCTCTAGACCCAAACCCATTAGCACTTGGTAAAGTACTTTATTTTCATAGTTTGCCGAGGCAGGTTTACCCAGCATGGTGTGCACGCCACCAATCAGGCTACCGATCAAGAGGTTGCACCCTATCGACACCGGCATTTTTGTAAATAAGCCTTCTTTAATGCCCAACTCGACGTCAGAGCTGATATTTTTAAAAACGTTGCTCTCAGGGTTTTGACTGGGCCAAGGCAGTTGAATCAGGAAATTTCCTAAAAGCGGAATTTTGACCAAAAGACGCATCGTGAGCTTTGCGGTGAGGGCCAATCTCAAGGCCGTATCGGGAATCTGGTGAGTGATCGCATCGATCTCGGTGGTGAGCTCGCGTGCCAGCTGACTTGCTAAGACCAGCACTGACGCCTGCACCGACGGAAAGTATTTGTAGAAGCTGCCGCGCGAGACCTCAGCGTGCTCGATGATATCTTCAACGTCAATTTCGTGAATAGATTTGTCAGATGCCAAAACAAGCACGCTAAATAACAACGTGTTTTGCATTTCTTCGCGACGCGAAGCGGCAACTCTGATTCGATGGTCTTGAATTTTCAACATATCGGTACTTTAATCTGGTTGAAAGGTTTTGTTTTCTACGAATTATTCTATTGTCTGAAAATTATTATAGCGGTTACGTGGCTCACACATCAATCTACACCGCGTTGACTGTCAACGAGATGCGGTAATATTCAGGTTGTCATTGTGACAGATGGTTTATCCTTTTTCTCCTCTAGCAACGTGCATATGGCCGTTAGAAAATGCATAAATAGGAAATAACATGTATTACGTTAGCGTTAAAAAATATTTGAGCTATTGCTTGGTACTTTTTGGCTCCTTGACCTTGCTAGTGGGCTGCGGCGATGGCAAGTCTTCGTCGTCGTCCTCAAATGGATCGCAAGCAGATACCGGCACGCCGACCACCTTGGTCACGGCCGCTAACGGTACGAGCACTCAGTCCTGTGCCTCTGGTGGGCTTTGTATTTCTTTGTTATTTAGCAAAGCAGCGAATGTCGCGAGTAAGCTCACATTAGCCGCGACGAACTGGACTAACACCGCAACGAATGTTATTACGATCGCCCAGATACCTTTCGTTGAGGGTGCGGTGACAGCTTCGCAGATCAACGCAGCGGGCAGTTCTTTTTCCATGACCACGGATGCTCAATATCGGTACTTCAAAGGTAATGGTTTGCCCAACACGCCAATGGGAAATTTCCCAGTGCAGCCTGGCACCGCGGCTTATCCATATTACGCAGCTTTGCCTGGTGGCACAGATCCACGAACAGGGCAGGCCTACTCGTCTTCTGCGGCGATTTCTATCTCGCCCTACGACCTGACCAGCAAGCTGCCATTAAACCCAGTTATGACCGGATTCAATCCGATCAACTCGCTGATCATTGGCATCACTCTGACAGGCACAGTTTGGCATACTGAAATCGCAAATGATTCCAGTGGTAACTGGTATAGCCCAGTCAACGCCTTACCCGTGGATCAGTGCTTTGGCCATCCTTACTCTCAGCAATACCACCTGCATGGCTACTCTTGGAAGTGCTTTCCAAACCAGGGCACGTCTGGTCCATCGCCTTTATTTGGTTATGCGCTTGACGGTTTTGGTATCTATGGCCCTAGAGGTGAAGATGGGCAAATGATTACGAATGCCCAGCTTGATGCCTGTCATGGTCATGTTGCACCTGTGGTGTGGAATGGAGTTCTGCAACCCATTTATCATTACCATCTGAATCGCGAGTATCCTTTTTCTGTCGGTTGTTTTAGAGGGACGCCTGACTATAACGCGGCACTTGGTTCTGCTGCGATGCAAGAGGGAATCCCTTACGCGCTACTGCCAGATCTCGCAGGCAATATCCTCCCTCCGAATCCGAGTGTGATTTCTGAAGTTATAAAAGCTGTCTTGCGCTAGGCTCGATCGAAAGCGTGTCCTACAAAATAATCGGTATAAGTGCTGGCAAAAACCAAAGCTTAGCGCTTTTGGACTCGGGTGAGGCGCTAGGTTGGGGCGGGTCAGGCAGCGGGCGTTACAGCGCCGGTTATGTCGATATTTGCAGCGCGCCCAAATCGGACGGTAAGCCTGTGTATGTAGGCTCATCCCTGAGATTGAATAGTGTGTCGGCAGGCTACGGTGTCAGTCTGGGTGCGTCGACCCAACAAGAACTACTTGTTTGGGGGTGGAATCCGCTAAGCGTCAGTGGTGATCAGACAAGTTCTGAAATACCCACCCCAATAGACGGCATCAGTGCACCGCTCGCAGTGGCGGCGGGGCAGTCAATCTTTGCTGCAATCGATCAGTCGGGCAGTCTCTATACGTGGGGGCTCAACGTTGATCATGCCTTAGGCCGAGCAACAGAACAAATAAATGCTGTACCTGGGATGGTGCGTGGCTTACCTGCCCTGCAAGCAGTGGCATTAGGCGATAACTTTATGATTGCATTATCGCGCGAAGGTAAAGTTTTTTCTTTTGGCAGTAACTCTGCTGGGCAATTAGGGTTAGGGCATTTAAGAACTGTAGGGACTCCCGAGCAGGTGCAACTCACTACTTCAAAAACTAGTGCTAAAAACTCTACCGCGATAAATCCCAATGCCACAAACTCCACCGCTACGAACCCCACCACCATAAACCCCACTGCCACGAACCCCACCGCCTCAATTAAACGTATCGCGGTCGGGGCCACCCATGTCTTAGCGCTGTGTAGCCATGGCAAGGTTTACGGTTGGGGGAGTAATCAATTCGGGCAATTAGGCCATCAACAGAGGCGCTATGACACCCAACCGAGTTTGCTTGAGATGCCAGAAAAAATAACGGCGCTCGCAGCCGGTACGCATTTTTCGTTGGCGTTAGCAGAGTCTGGCAACGTCTACGCTTGGGGCTGGAATGGCTTTGGCCAGCTTGGAGTCAACGATACACAGCCTCGAAGTGCTCCTACAAAAGTACCAGGTCTTCAGGAAGTAAAGGCAATCGCTGCTGGCGAGATGCATGTCCTGGCAATTGGTCAGCGCGCCCTGTACGGCTGGGGCAGCAATGAAGCGGGTCAGATTGGCCGTGCAGCCCAACAACAATTGACACCTTTTCCTTTTTGGGAAAATGGCTAATGTGTCTATGACTCGAACGCCCAGCACTAGCGGTATCGAACAAGAAAACACCAGGCGTGAGTTTTTGCGCTACGGCGTGAGTATTGCTTCGGGCATTGTGGTGCCGCTTGGCTTAGCAGCATGCGAACAAAGCGAGGGTGATCGCACAAAACTGCCTGTACAGACCTTTGTGCAGCCACCTATGCTTGAAGCAAAAAATGGTTTACTCGATGTCACACTCACGGTTGCATATTTTGATACGCAGCTATCGGGTTCAAACCCGGGTGTGCGTCATCCTGTGTCTTTGCGCGCCTATGGTTATGACTCGCAGCGCGCGGGTCATTGCGGCCCCACCTTTGTTGTGCGTGGCGGTGACGAACTGCGGATTCGGTTGCTGAATCAATTACCAGAGAATCCTCCTTTTCAAGCGTTTCGCGATCCGACGAATTACATCAAGCCCAATACGACGAACCTGCACGTGCACGGTTTGCATGTGTTTCCCGGGATCTATGCTGATACAACACCGACCGAGTATGGTGACTATGTTGTCGATCCAAATTATGGCGGCGTGCTACCCAATGGAGACGCTCGCCAGTATGTGTACCGAATTCCGAAGGATCACCCTGCTGGGCCGTTCTATTACCACCCGCAATATCACGGCTCAAGTGCGTTGCAAGTCGCGAGTCTAATGTCGGGTGCGATCATGGTGCGTGGTGCCGTGGACGACTTGCCAGAGATGGCGCAAGCGACTGAGCTGATCTTTTTATTTCAAGCGCCTTATTTTGCGTTGAATCCTCTGTTTGACGATAGGCTAGGTGTTGCGGACGGTCGGCTAGAAAAATTTCGTCAATTGACTCAAAGCCCAACCGGTCATGGCGTAAAAAAATCTGGTCACGCAAATTCATACAGTGATGCTCAGCCCGTATTCATTAATGGTGTCCGTCAACCCACAATTGTGATGCACTCTGGCGAGGTGCAAAGATGGCGCTTAATCAATACCCAAGTGTTTAATTCTTTGAATCTCAGTCTGGATGGGCACACGCTTAAGCAATACACAACAGATGGCTGGGGACGTTCTGCGTACGTTGAACATCAGGATGCCAGGCAAGCGGGAGGCTTGGGTGTGCAACTCGCACCAGGCAACCGCGCTTCGGTCGTGGTGCAGGCCGGAAAGCCGGGCACGTATTATCTGCGTGCCTTACCGATCAAACTTTCAGAAGGTGCGCACCCGATCGTATTGCCGGAAGATATCCTGGCAAAAGTCGTTGTGCTTGAAGCTAAAAACGTTATGCCGGTACCAAGCACTCCGTTGCCGGTCAGTCAATTTTTAGACCCCATCACAGATGAAGAGTTAGCGAATCACGGTGGTAAAAAACGCAACATTATTTTTAGAATGGTCGGCAATGATTCGTTGTCAAATGCCCAAGAAGCGCCCAGCTCAGTCGCGAAATTGACCGACGCGTTGTCGTCGCTAGCCAGCAGGGCTGAAAAAACTTACCAGCATAGCAAGTTACAGGTGCAGCAAAAAATCGCGTCAACGTTCGGCTCGAGTCCTGTTTATCGGCCTCCTCCAAATCTAGTTCAGCCGTTTGACATTCAGGCGGCCAACACACTCAATGAGATTGCGATATTGGGTGCCGTTGAAGAATGGACTGTGTTGAATATGAATCAGCTGTCTCATGTGTTTCATATTCACGTGAACCCGATGTACGTCATCAAAGTGAATGGTAAGCGTGTGGAGCCCTACTGGTGCGACACCATCGCCTTGCCGACGGGCGGCACCAGCCAAAATCCTACCTCAGTGACTTTTCGCATGCGCTTTAAAGATTTTGCTGGCCCGTATATTTTGCATAACCAGCGACTGCAAGCGAGTGACCTTGGAATGATTCAACGCGTGACGGTTGTAGCGTCGGGGTTGACTTGACGTAACAAGTCGATTCATTCGAGTTCTCGCGCGAAGCCTTGCGAACGCTGCTGAGCACTTGTTCAAATGGATTTGCATTTTTTGTGCCTTGTTTGCGTTTTTGCAAATAAAAATTCTGATTTGGCTCAGACTTAAGGTGCTATAAAACTTTCTTAAAGAGACTGGGTATTCCGACTTCGCGAAAATCGGTAGTCTTCATTTAATAAAGTCGGCGACCTCTGATGCACTCCTTAAAAATAACAACGTTGGCACGTGGCTTGGTAGTCTGTACGCTTGCTTTTATGTTGTCGAGTTGCGGCAGCGATGGTGACGTGAGCTCGTCGAGTTCTACTGGTTCAGCCGCGGCTGTGAATCAAGGTAGCGCCTGGAATCCGACAAATCAGGCCGCTTTTTATTCTGCGGATCAGGGCTCTTGGATCATGCCTTATCAATGGGCAAAGGCTCTCAAGTTATCAAATGGCCAGTCGTTTTTAAGTCAGCTCACCAGCAGCTATGGCTACATACCGAATCCAGTTAGCCCGAGCAATCCGGAGGGGTTGCCTGTAGGATTTTTAGTGGCCAATCCAGGTACTAACAATCAGCAGTTATCCATGACGTGTGCAGCCTGTCATACGCGACAGATTCAAGTTGGTGGCATCAACCATCGAATTGACGGTGGCCCAGCGTTTGCTAACTTATACGCACTCTTTCAAGGTATTGATCTGGTCGTTGGCAACACCTTATCAAACGCAGAGGCTTTTGATGCATTTCAGGCCACAGTCCAAGTTCCAGCTGCGACTTTACGTACGCAGCTAAGTACTTGGTATGCGCCTTATCACACCTTAATGAGCACTGCTTTACCGTCAACGCCTTGGGGGATCGGAAGGGCTGACGCAGTGGGGATGATTCAAAACAGATTGTCAGGTCTCGATCTTGGTCCCGCGGCAAACAATCATGTCATTGCTTCAAACATTGCGGTTGCCGCCCAGCCAGTGCGTTATCCTTTTTTGTGGAATGCAGGTAAGCAAGACTTTACCCAGTGGGCGGGCACGAATGCGAATGGCAATAGCGCTTATGCCTTGGCGCGTAACTCGGGAGAAGCGATTGGAGTCTTCGCTCTTTTTTATCCTCGCGCCAATGCAGCGGTGTCTGGTGGAGTCGATTTTTTTGCAGAAAATTCGGTCAACTACACAAATCTTCAAAACATCGAGAACTTAGTCGCTCAAATCGGCCCCCCTCAATGGCCTTGGCCGGTCGACAGTGCGCTGGTTTTTCAAGGAAAAGCCCTTTACGAAAAAAACTGCACGTCGTGTCACGGGGTTAAACAAGGCCAGCCTCGTCCGGGCAATTCAAATACTTGGGCGACGCCGATTCAAAATGTACAAACTGATAGCGCGTACTACAACACCTTTCGTGTCACCACCACGAGTAGCGGTGTGTTGGCTGGGCTTACCGTTCCTTTTTCGACAAATGTCGTACCAGCGTCGGGTGCAGTTTCGATCAATTTGGTGACGACAGCGAATGAGGCCGCCTTGATTCAGCAGAACCCCGCCATTAATTTGAGTATCAAGCCGCCTAGTAACCCAGTGGGGTCGTATGAGTCTAAGGTTTTACAGGGCGTTTGGGCCTCTGCGCCGTATCTTCACAACGGATCTGTGCCAACCTTGGCGGCCCTGCTGACTCCAGCTGCCACTCGTCCAACGAGTTTTCAGGTCGGGCCTCGGTATGACATCGTCAATGTTGGCTTGGCAGTCGAGCAGCCGAATGGCTCGGCAACCGTCCGGGTGACAACCGATTGCGCAACAATGGCGGGCAATAGTCGTTGTGGGCATGAGTTTGGCACTTCACTCACGCAGGATGAAAAAACTGCCTTAATCGAGTATCTTAAAACGCTCTAAGCAGACTGCTTTGATATCCTGCCGCTGAAGGGGGCGGATATCAACCCTTTAAAAATTTTGCACAGCAGTGCTGAGCGCATCGTAGTAAATCACCTGCGTATTCCAAGGCTTTGATACCGTAGAGATAGACGAGTTGTAGATGCCAAGCTTTAGGCTGATGTAAGCATACGGATTTGGCAAGGTGACGCGCGCTTCATTAATGAGGAGTTTGTCGTTCGCATAGGCTTGAACAAACCCATCACCAGAACTTGAAGACTTAATGACGAACTTAACTTTAATCCACTTATCAAAGGGGCTAGTGTCTATGGCGACTTTGCCGTTTGGTACCCAAGAGAAGTCTTGTTGAGTTTGAAAGAAAAGCGTCCCACTACTATCAATCACGAGGTAGGCTAAAGACCCGTAGCCATTGCTGCCTAGGCTCGGGCAAGGGCTTGCGCCGCACTGCCAGTTTATTTGCGTCAAGACTGTTAAAGGAGTTGGGCCGGATTTACTCCAGGGCGGTTGAAAATTTGCTTGTGCTGGTATGTAAACATAGTATTCATAGGTGATGATTTGACCAGCTGTTGAGCCACCGGCTACTTGACGAATTTCATAGCGGCTCCGATCAGAGGTACAGTCTGACACAACTGCTGTACCTGATAAAAAGGTTTGAGAAGAGTCGCAATCTCCGGGCCTGACTTCAATGCGCACAGATTTTGTGCCGGAAACGGTTGGTTGACTACTTGCTTGATCTACGACCAAACAGCCCCAAGGAGTCGTACCTGTGCTGGATTGAAAACGAATGTTCCCAAAAGCATCCGAATCGCCGAAGCTACTGGCGCATGGCGTTCCACCTGGCGTTGATAAGCTAATGGATGATTTTGCTGCTGAGTTGGCTGAACCGCTGTCGCTTTTGCTTCCACCGCCATCTCCGCAGGCGATTAGGAGTAACAAAACAAGTGACCCACTCATTAAGCGCGTTATACGATTCTTCATATTCAAAGCCTAAAAAATTTGGATGACAGCGCATCCGCCTAGTTAGTGAGTGTTTGCAGATACCTTCAGGCTGTTGGCGCAGATCACGAGCCTTGAGTATGCCATATAGGTGCAAGGGGAACGGGCGGGCACAGGTTCAGCTGTATATCGATTCATCCTAAAATTCAGGCCACCGCTATAATGACAGAAAGTTTATTGTTAAAAAAAATCTTACAGCAATGTTAAACTGAAAAAACACCGAGAACTCAAAGAAGTATTGTAAATTCAAAGAGTTAGAGCGGCCCTATCCAACGCGTTACAACGGTGCCCTCACAATTGACTAGCCCCAAATGCGCCTAATTATTCGTTGTCCCGTGCGTCCTGTAGCCACCAACGCTGAAGACTGGTCAGCGCAGGATTTGTATTTTTCGTGGGCGCAGAGCCATGAAGCTGATTTTGCAAAGGTGTTGGATTTAGACGCGTTGCCCGTCGCGGATTCTGTGCTGGTGCTCATCCCGGGTATTGATGTTCGACTCATAGAACTTAAAGTTCCGGCGGTCAGTACAAAGAAAATTCAGCAAATCTTACCGATGCTTATTGAAGATGATTTGTTGTCTTCGGTTGCCGACACCAATATTCAGTTACTGCCGCACGCATTGACCCAAGCGTTAGACTTGAGGTTAGTGAGTGTGATGAACCGTGATTGGTTGTTGTGGCTGAGTCAAAAACTCGCCGTGCTCAATTGCGAACAGATTCAATTGATTCCAGAGATCCTGTTGTTGCCAATTGCGTCTTCGGTTGTATTCTTTTACGAAGAAGACTCAACGATCTTTTATACGTCAAAAAAATCGGCAAGCGACATTGTGTGCTGGTCGCAACCGGCAGATGAACCAGTGCTTGCGACTGAAGAAGCACACGGTCAGCCTCAGTTGCAAGAATTGACTGCCGCGCTTTTGCTCAGTGGTATCACGACAGAAAAAAAATCTTACGAGGCGATTAATTTATTACCCGACGCGTTCTACGATTATAGAAGAGATAGTCAAAGTGAGTTACAACACTGGCAGTCGCGAGACTTATGGAAGGCGCCCTTAAGATGGGCGAAATACGCCGTGCTGACGCTCTGTGTGAGTTATCTTGGTTATATCTTTACCCTCGTATGGCAAGAGAGGCAGTGGGAAGCTCTTTTACAGAGTGCAGCCAATCAAGTCTTGTCAGAGCGCGTCGATGGTCAGGCAAGTTTTACAAGATTGGTAAGCGCCAGTTGCCTCGCCGCACACAAAAACCTTGAGAATTGCGATGGAGACTTTGAAAGACAGTTATTGGCGCTGCAAAATGTATTGAAAGATACCCCGTCTGAGGCGTTAAAGAGCTTGGAGTATTCGAAAAAGGGCTTAGCCTTTGAGGTGCAAACATCGCTTCTCTCGAATAATCAGCGGCTAGGCATTTTGCAAGACCACTCGGTCAACAAAATAAGCGCGACGCGTTTTTTGTTGAGTCCTTATGCGAATCTTGCTGATGACTAATTTTTCACCTTCATCTCTGCCGAAAAAAAATCATCTACAGGGATTTAAGCGCTTGCCACCTAAACTTGCAATAGGCGGTGGCGTATGTCTGCTCATTGGTATCCTGTGGTTCGTGATTCTTCAGCCCTTGCAGCAAACCCTCGAATTGCGTTTGCAAAAATACCCAGCGCAATTAATGAGTATCCAAGAGCTCAATCGAACGCTGCTCACCTATAAAGATAAAAATATAAAAATCACGAGCTTGTCAGAAAATGATCTGTCGGTGCTACAACAAAAGCTTTTTTCTCAAGGCGTCAAATTCACCTTGGTTCGGCCAGAGACTACGGGTGCAATGCAGCTAGAGTTAAAAATTGACGAGATCGAATTTAGTCGTTGGCTTGAGCTGATGGTGGATTTTCGACAAAGCTACGCGCTGTATGCGAGCGATGTTGTCCTCAAAAAAAATGATGGTGTAGGCGTTGTTCAAGTGAGTGCAACCTTGGTGCAAGCGCGATGAATCTACAATTCGAACGCCTGTCTTTTCGTTTCGGGTGGCCGAGCCGAGTCGCGCTGCTGGTCTGCATGCTGATTGTTGTGATCGCTTATTTTCCGACAAGATGGTTAAGTGCAACCGTTGCAAAAACGACAAGCTGTCAGGCGACGGTACTTCAACCCGAGGGTACCCTTTGGAAGGGCAGCGCTCAGCTTGGTTTTTCAGATTTTCAATCAGGTTTCTCAGAGAGGTGTCATAGCCCTCAGATAAGCTCTGAGCGCTTTGCATGGACGACGCAGTGTTCAGTTTCTAATTTGAAGTGCAAGTGGATCATTCAGTATCCCAACACGGCTAAACCACTTGAGCTCATTGTTCATCCTAGTTCGATTACGCTCGGCAGTAATCAAATCGAGCTTCCGGCAAATATGATTGAGGTTGCGGGTGGACTCATGCGCTCGTTGCATCTTCGTGGAAAGCTGGTGATCCGTTGGGAAGACCTCATTTGGGATTCGTCCCCAAGAGGGCTCGTCGAGGTTCGTTTTCAAAATGTGGCGAGTCCCATTAGTCCTGTGAAGCCACTCGGCAGTTATGTCTTAACGTTACAGATCAATCAGGCGTTCTCGTTAGCTTTTTCGACGATTAACGGCCCCTTGCTCTTAACGGCAAACGGCCTCATTGAAAAGGGGCGGTTGTCTTTGCAAGGCGAAGCCACAGCGCCACAAGAATCGCTTGACTCACTGATTGGCTTGCTCTCAGTCATTGGTAAAAAAGACGGTACGGTGTACCGCTTTAAAATTTAAGGCTCCTTATGTTTCGTTCATTGAAAACCTCCTTTACGCTAGCCTTGATTCTCTTTGTGCAACAAAACTGTTTTGCGCAAAGCAATGGCATCAACTTAGCCTTTAACAACGCGGATGTTGAGGCCGTTATCGCAACCGTTGCTCGAGCCACCAATCGGTCGATTGTGGTTGATCCAAAAGTGCGAGGTAAGATTTCTTTGAATAGCAGTCAGGCGCTTACACCCGATCAGGCGATTGACAGTTTATCGACTGCGCTGCGTATGAATGGCTTTGCGCTTGTGAATACAAACGGCGGCTACCGAGTCGTAACAGAGGCAGATGCCAAATTGCAATCTTCCCAGACCTACACCTCAACGACGGGTGTGACGGGTGATCAAATTATTACCCGCGTCTTTCAATTAAATTTTGAATCTGCAGCAAACGTTGTCGCGATCATCAGGCCTTTAGTTTCACCCAACAATACGATCAACGCCTTGCCGGGTAACAACTCAATTCTTGTGACAGATTACGCCAGTAATATTGGGCGAATTGAAAAAATTATTCAAAGTGTCGATAACCCATCCAGCAGTAAAGTTGAAACGATTGCGTTAAAAAATGCGCAGGCGATCAAAGTCGCTAGCTTAGTGAATCGGGCGCTAGAAACCAGTGTGCCTCAGGGCGGCGATCCGATGTCAAAGCCAACGATTCTGGCCGATCCTCGAACGAACTCTTTAATTATTCGCGGTGGTAACGCAGAGCGGGTCGCACAAATTAGAAGGCTCGCGGCTCAGCTTGATACTTCAAAAAATGTGGGAAACATTTACGTTGTGCCTTTGAAAAATGCAGAGGCGTCTAAATTAGCGATTACCTTACGGGCACTCGTGGCGGCAGATAATTCTTCGGCCGATCCTGCAAATATTAATCCCCAGGGTAACGTCAACGTTAATGCCCAGATACCCAATCAAAACGCGCTTAACCCAATGAACGTGGCTGCTATCAACGGTGCGAACCCCCTTGGCGGCGGGCCGTCTGCTGCTGCTTCCTCAGCGTTAACAAGCACCAGTGCGCCCTCAACGGGAGGCATCATTCAGGCTGATCCCAATACTAATTCATTGATTATTACCGCCACCGAGCCTGTCTATAAAGATTTATTGAAAGTCATCGAACAGCTCGATCGTCGTCGGGCTCAGGTCTATATCGAATCGATGATTGTCGAATTAACGGCTGCGAATGCCGCCGAATTGGGTGTTCAATGGCAGGCGTTGAACAGTTCAAATACTGCGTATGCCGGAACGAATTTTAATGGGCCGCCATCCTCGGGCAATACAAACATTTTTGGCTCTAGCGCAACTGTTAACTCGATCCTCGGAACGGCGGCGGCCGGCGCGGCGGTTTCGCCCTTGGGCCTTGGCCTTAATATTGGCTCGATCACAAATTTTGGCAGCAATTTGGCGTTTTCGTCGTTGTTAAGAGCGGTCTCAACCATCTCTGGAGCAAACGTTTTATCGACGCCAAACTTAATGACTCTCGATAACGAAGAGGCTCGTATTATCGTTGGTCAGAATATCCCGATTGTGACGGGTTCCTATGCTCAGACTGGAAGCACCGCGACCGTCACACCGTTTCAAACCTATACGCGACAAGATGTTGGCTTAACACTGCGTGTACGGCCACAAGTGTCAGAAAACGGTACGGTGAAGCTTCAGATTTTTCAAGAAGTCTCGAGCATTCAAGATGTCTCGAGTACCACCGGTATTATTTTGAACAAAAGAAACGTCGAGTCAAACGTAATTGTTGAAGACGGGCAAATTATTGTCTTGGGCGGTTTAATTGGTGATAACTACACGGATGGCAGTTCAAAGATTCCGTTGCTGGGTGATCTACCGCTAATTGGCGGCCTGTTTAGATACGATAACAAGTCTAGAACCCGAACAAATTTGATGGTTTTTATCAGGCCTTCGGTTTTACGCAACAACGAACAAAATAATATTTTTTCAAATAATAAGTTGGATGATTTAGAAGAAAAGCGTAAGACGTTTGTGCAAGCCCCTTTGTTGCTAAAAAAAGAGAACTTAACCGCAACGACTTTAAGAGACATCAGAGACATCATGCATGATGTCGCGCCATGACGAAAATCCCGTTTTCATTTTCTAAAAGCCATGAGGTCTTATTGCTAGATCAGCTAGCAGAGACCCCGACGCTATTTTTTAGCCCAAAGACTAAGCGCTCAACGCTGCACGAAGTTGCGCGTAACGTCGGCGCGCTGCGTTATTGTAAAAAGAGCTCGGAAGAGCTTTTGTCAATGATCAGTCAAGAGTATGCGCAAAACGAAACGGATGCCGCGACAGTGGTGGATGAATTAGAAGAGAATGTTGATCTTGCGCGGTTAATGCAAGATATTCCTCTTACGCAGGATTTGTTAGAGCTCAAGAATGATGCGCCCATCATTCGCATGATCAATAGCCTGTTTAAACAAGCCAGTCGTGATGGTGCCTCAGATATTCACCTCGAGGCGTACGAAAAGCAATCTGTTGTACGTTTTAGGGTAGATGGAAATTTACGCGATGTAGTGGATCTAAAGAGAGGTCTGCACGCAGCGCTTGTGTCTAGAATTAAAATTATGGCGTCATTAGATATCGCTGAAAAGCGTATGCCCCAAGATGGCAGAATTTCGCTCAGAGTTGGCAGTAAAGCGCTAGATATTCGGGTGTCAACCCTGCCAACTGCGCATGGTGAGCGTGTGGTGATGCGCTTACTAGAAAAAAATTATTCTAAATTAGATTTAAAAACGCTCGGGATGGCGCCAGACACCGAGAAAAGCTTTTTAGAGCTGATTAACAAGCCGTACGGGATTGTGTTGGTGACGGGCCCCACCGGCAGTGGAAAAACCACCACGCTGTACAGCGCATTGTTAACGTTGCGCTCGCAAGTCAATAACATTATGACAGTCGAAGATCCGATTGAATACAACTTAGAGGGGATCGGGCAAACGCAAGTGAATTCGCGTATCGAAATGAATTTTGCGCGGGCGCTTCGTGCCATTTTGCGTCAGGATCCGGATATTGTCATGATTGGTGAAATCCGTGATTTAGAAACCGCGCAAATTGCGGTGCAGGCCTCGCTTACTGGGCACCTGGTACTTGCGACGCTTCACACAAACGACGCAGCTTCGGCCGTGACGCGTTTAATCGATATGGGGATCGAACCATTTTTGTTGTCGTCTTCGTTGCTCGGTGTGTTGGGTCAACGTCTCATTCGCCTAACCTGTAGGGCCTGTCACGGTCAGGGTTGTGCAGAGTGCACGCAGTCTGGCTTTAAGGGTCGTGCGGGCATTTACGAGTTGATGACAACCTCTGTTGAATTAAAAGAATTCATCCATCAAAGTGCTTCAGAGGCGCAAATACGACAAAAAGCGCTGGATACCGGGATGCGTTCGTTAGTGCAGGATAGTGAGAGGTGGGTCAACGCGGGTATGACGACGCAAGCAGAGGTGAGTCGTGTGACTGGTGCAAATCAACTGGATCTCTGACGATGCCACTCTTTCAGTTTGAAGCGGTGACGTATGCGGGTAAAACAGAACGCGGCACAGTCGAGGGCGAAAGCCAGCGAGCAGTGAGGCAGCTCTTGCTCAATAAAGAGTTGGTGCCGCTTTCAATTGTCGATGTCGCGCTTATGCAAGCAGCGGTCAAAGAGCGCAGCTTATTTTCTAGTCAGAGGGCGATCTCTGCAAAAGATCTGGCTATTTTGTCAAAACAGTTGGCGCTTCTGGTTAGGTCGGGAATCTCTATCGAGGATGGCATCACCATTCTTTCTGAAGATTCGGGTATCAAAAAGCACACGCGTAAAGTTCTTGAGTCAATCTTGGCAGATATCCGCTCGGGTATGTCCCTGTCTCAGGCTCTGGCTAGTCACCCTCAGTCGTTCGGCGCGTTTTATCAAGGTATCGTCGCTGCCGCTGAACAATCTGGGCAAATGTCTGAGGTGTTGACACAGTTAGCCATCTTTTTAGAAAAGAGAGAGGCGCTCAAGCAAAAAGCTTTAGGTGCTTTGGTGTATCCGGCAACCCTCGTGAGTGTGTCAATTGCTGTCATTATCTTTTTAATGACCTATGTTGTGCCGCAAATTGTTCGGGTCTTTGAATCGACCAAACAAAAAATGCCAGTCATCACTCAAGTTGTGATGGCAATATCTAATTTTTTAAGTCAATGGGGGTTGGTTCTTTTGCTTGGGGGTCTGCTGGGCACGCTCATCTTTAAATATTTGCTACGCAGTTCTGAGTTTAAATATGGTTTCGATGCAGTGTGTTTGAAAATCCCTGTCGTGGGGCCCTTGCTTCTTGAGTTTGAAACGGCGAGATTTGCCGGCACACTGGCTTTGCTGGTTGGCGCCAATATCCCAATTCTTTCGGCTCTACACTATTCAAAAAATACGCTCTCTAATGTGGTGCTTAAGCAAACAATCGAGCGTGCCGAGGCGCGTTTGTCTGAAGGCTCTTCTCTTGCCAAAGCAATTGCGAACCAAGGGATATTTTCGCCTATCCTCGTACACTTAATTCGCTCGGGTGAGGCCAGTGGTCAATTAGCCGAAATGTTACGTTATGCCGCAGAAAATGCTGAGGCCGAAGCCGAGCATAAGACCAAGATCTTTACCAACTTACTTGAACCCGTCTTGATCTTAGTGATGGGTGGCTTAGTGCTTGGGATTGTGATGGCTGTGATGCAGCCAATCTTAGAGATGAACAACGGTATTCGTTGAGGTAAAGGACATGAACCTTTGTTGATCTTGTTGATGGGGGCTTGGAATGATGATGGCTGTGATTGAGGCGATCTGAGAGATGAAAAATGGCATTTGTTGGCCCTCGGGTTCAAGGCAAAATCTCACTTCACCTGAACGATTTTTTGCTTACTCCATAAAACTGCAGTGTAGTTATTATCAGACTGTCGAGTGCTGAATCTTTGAATCAGAGTTTGGGTACCAATATTGCGTTGCTCAATGACCATATTGGTCTGGGCTAACCAGTAATCTGATTTGAACCCCACTGAACTGAGGGCTTGTGTTGCTTTGTTTGGTTTTATTTTTGCCAGTAACTGACTGATGTCATTTTGACTTTTTAACGGCATGCTCAGCCTGAGCCGTGTGAATTGTGTGGCATCGGCTTGAGACAAGGTTGGCCAAAGCGCTAGCAAGACCTCGACAGGCGCGGTGTTGAGATTGATCGTCGTCGGCTCAGGTAACACGATCGTAAACTGACTGAGTTTTTTAACCGTATCACTGCTGTAGCCTGGCACATTGATCAGCTCGTCAAGATATTGAAGCCGATGGTTGTTGCGCAGTACATATTGTGCGGTTTGATCGGCTAGATTCTTATTCAGCCCAAGTTGCTCAAGCAAATTTCCGTAGGTTTGCACGCCGGTCAGATTGACGGTGCTAAGGTTTGCATCCCATAAATTGGCAATATTAAAAAGTGCCTGAGCGTCTTGAATCGACCCGCTAAATTTGATGCTTTTTAATTCTTCTGGTAAATCTTGATTTTTAAGATAGTCTTCAATTCGGCTATTTTCGATCGGTAATGCCCAGATTTCGCCTAAGTGATCCACGTCTTGGCTGTTGACTAAATCAATTCTGAGCACCAATCTCACTACATCAATGAGCGATCGCTGCAACCAAGACACCTGCGTATTCTCTTTATAGATCTGAGTCTTTCTGATTTCAAAATCTTGTTGCCACATCAGGCTTGAGACGCAGATTGCAATCAGGCTAACGACAATTAAAGCAATAATTGTGGCTGAGCCTTTTTGTGATTCTAGGTGCGAAGCACGCATTTATAGTTTTCCTTCAGCGATGCAAGAGCTCGTTAAAGGGTGTCGATTGCCGATCATTGATAATGAAATTTGCAGACCGATAGCAGAGCGCTTGGTATATGAACTCCAGTAAGGTTCAATCCTTTGCCGTAAGACGCTTGGCAGTTGATACGAGAGCTGTGCAGAGGCCAGGCCCAAATCCGGGTCTTTAGAGAGCGCCGCGAGAAGGCCTACGGCCTCTTGTTTGTTGCTAAAGAGCGGGGTGGTGTATCTTTTAAGAGCATTGCCCTCTAGGGTATAGCCAACAAATTGCCAACCGTTCGTTTGCAGAGAAGTGTGGTGCCGCATCAGCCATGTGTATGTATTGCCTTGAACAAAGGTCGGCGGTAATTTTTCATCTGCATTCTTAACCATCGCCTCGCAGTCATTTTGAAGATGTTTGAGCATGACCACAATGGCGTCTTGCTCTTTGATTTGCCCTTCAACGCTGTCTTTCACGCGAAATGCACCGCCCAGACCTTGACTGGCCATCAGACCAAGGATGCCTAAAATCAGCAGCGCAACCATAGTCTCGATTAACGTAAAACCCTGATTGTTCTTCATAGGTTTGACGTTAAATAATTGAAGACAATCGTGGTGAGTTTGGCGAGCCGTTGCTCTTGTGGCATGGTTGCGTCAGTTGGACTACCAAGATAGACCTCGATGACGACCCGCCTAAACAAGGGATTTGGTGTGGCAAAGGTCGAGCGGATACAAACCAGCGGCACATTGAGCTGCGAGCAGTTTGTTTTATAAACGTCAAATTCTGGCCATACTTTTTGTAGGTAAAGCTTGTTCAGCGCATCATTAGCCGACAACATCGCTAGGTACTGTTGCTGAAGCGTTGTTTGCGTTTGCACGCTTTGGGTTAGGGCTTTCACACCTGCCATGAGGGCGATCGCTAAAATAGCAAGACCAATCAAGACTTCTATTAAAGAGAAGCCCTGTTGTTTCACACGATTCTTATTGTTGAACGGCATGATATTTAGTGAAGTTCAAAATAGCCATCCCTGCGGCGATGAGTCGTGGCGGTCAGCGTACCTTGCGTAATTTTGAACACTACGGGTTGCGTTGAGCCTGCCTCGTCCAAAAGAATATGGGTGGTGCCTTCGACGTTTGTTTGTGCTTTCCACGAGTAGGGTGCCAGCGCATCACCTAGAACATAAAGTTCATCTCGCAAGTTGGGTGCTAAAAATCGCCAACCTTTTTCGTCGATTTGAAACACAATCGGGGCACCTGATAACGTTGTTTCATCTTTGGCATGATTCAGACTCACGATTAGTCTGCGATTCATGTCTTTCCATTGGGTTTGCTCGGTGTTAAAAAACGACACAGACAACATCCCAAACGTAATGCTAAGAATCAATAAAACAACAAGCACCTCAATCAGTGAAAATCCAGCTTGGTCGTTTTTGTTACCAATTACCGAGATCGGCGTCAAAACCGGTACCTCCGGGCTTATTGTCCGCGCCTAGGCTAAAGACCTCGATTTCGGCTCGGGTGCCTGGATTGACATATTGATAGGCAAACCCCCACGGATCTTTAGGTAAGCGGTCGACGTAGCCGTTTGGTTTCCAGTTTTGCGGGATGGGCTCACTGGTCGGCTTTGCCACAAGGGCTGAAAGCCCCTGTTCGGTGGTGGGATAGCGACCGATATCGAGGCGATATAGTTTGAGTGCTTGAACGAGCGAGTTAATGTCTTGTTTGGCTGCGATGACGCGCGCTTCGTCGGGTTTACTCATGATCTGTGGCACGATCAAGGTTGCCATGATTCCGATGATCGCAATCACCACCATGACCTCAATTAACGTGAAGCCAAGCTGTGAACCATTCTCGGCCATGCGGCGCTTAAGTTTTTGGTCGAAAATAAGAAAGGTTTTCATTTGGGCTGAAATCCGGAGTAGACAAAAGCAGGGTAGATCGGGCTAAACTCATTGCTGTAAGAGTCTCAAACTAATCATAATTGAGAATCGACCTGAGTAAACAATTTGTCATTCGACTCCTTCTGCAACGACTTATGCAAACCTTTTCTGATCACAAAAATTCGCTTGGCCAGTGGCTCAGAAAGCTAAAAGAGTTTTTGACCGCCGAACGCTCGATCGACTGGGCAAGCTTTTGGCGTAAAGCGGGTGGTCGTCTGGCCTCTAGGGGTGTCGATCAGGGTTTGCACCGCTCGCGTCGCTTGGGGAGTTTTTTAAATCAAATTAAGCCGTTTTGGTTTGCTCGGGTCATCAGAAACGTCTTGGTGTTGTGCATTGTCTTAACCTTCGCTTACACCTACTTAGCGATTGAACGCTTGCCTAGCTTTTCGGATGCGAATCCGTCTTTGCATATTGATCAACTGCAGGATGTTCAAAAAGCCGCAAAACTCTTTGGACACAAAGAGTTTGATCTGTCTAAAGTTCAGCTGACAGGGTTGATGCGCACGGATGGTTCATCGAGCGGGTATGCTGTTTTCGAGGTAGAGGGCAAAAATACTGGCGCCATTGCTGTTGGTGAGACCTTCGATAAGGGGTATTTTTTAAAGAGTATTGGCGCAGATAGCGTCGAGCTTATGTTTCAAGGTAAGTCTCATCAAATTTCAATGGCGACTAAGCGGTTTTGAAATAAAAAAATGTCGCAATTGCTCGCTTATGTCAGCGTCTGGCTTGCGTTATTTGCCTGGGCATCGTTCATCGATTTCAAGAGTTTCATCCTTCCGGATTGGCTCACCCTGCCGTTGATCTTGAGTGGAGTGGTGTTTAACGCCTTGAGTTTGGATAATTTTTGTTCAGCCACTGATTCGCTTCTCGGCGTTTTGCTTGGGTATGGCTTGATTCGTTTAGTCGATGAATGTTATTTCAAATTAAAAAAACAACGAGGGATCGGGCAGGGAGATGCGAAATTATTGGCTGCGATCGGAGCCATTTTAGGTTGGCAGGCAATCTTTCCGATCTTATGTTGTGCGGCAATACTTGGGGTGGTCGTTGGTTTAGCTCTGATTAGACTTAAGCGCTTGACCCTTAAAAATCAGATACCGTTCGGCCCATTCTTAAGCTTATTTGCCTGCGCGTTCATTCTTGAAAACGTTCTTTCGCGTTGACTTCAAGCGCTATCTTTTAAGCCTTAAAACTTTTGCTGAGCAACTCGCCTGCTTTCGGCGGCGATGCCATCCGAAATGTCTTTACGTTTACGGTTGTACACAGCCCACGTAATGTTTCCTTGATAAAGCTCTAAGCGGTTTTTTTGTGCCGCTGGAAACGCAACGATTTTGTTGTACTCGGCCATCTGTTTGTTTGCGGCAGAGGTTAACGGCAGTGCTTCGTTAAATTCCTCAGCAAGTTTGTCGTACGCTTGCGACCAAGCGTTTAGGGCGTCTTTTTGTGCCGGGGTGATTTTAGTTCTGTCAGACATCATGGCGAGGCTTAATTCGCTTGGCGTACAAAAAGTCTTGGCAAAGTACGCAGCGTAAACAGGTTCAAGACACAGCGCTTTAATTTTATTGCTCACTTCAATGACGGTATCTTGCGGTGTCGGCTTGTTTGATGGCGCTGATGTGAGAGGGCTTTGCCCTGGCGGTACCGCGCACGCGCTGAGCAGCATGATTAAGAGAGCTACAAGTGCGCGCATGTTGGGTCTCAACTAAAAAAACGTTGGTTCTAATATTCGAAGAATTCGAAGATGTCTAAACGACTAGCCTTGACGGCTAGTCTGACTGTTCAATATATCATAACGACAATTGATTAATTTTGAGCCAAGCTGTCCAAAAATGGCTTAATGTGATTCGTCAAATAAGCCTCTTCTGCCGACCCTTTTAGCGGCCTTGCACCGCCTAAATGCCCTCTAATAGAGGGAATCTCGACATAGGTCGCATCTTTAATCCCAGCCAAAAGTTCTCTTGAAAGATAGGCTGGTATTGTTCGGTCGGTTTGGCTTGGCAGCAGCAAGGTCTTTGCTTTGACTTTGGCGAGCGCGGCTTTCATGTCGCCACCGAACGGTGTGGACGCGTCAAAGTTTCTTGAAGCCATATAACGAATGATGAGACCATTTGCATCCCAATCCTTAGACCAACCCGTGCCAAAAGCCATTAATGCGGTTTGATAAGGCTCTGGTGCCTTGAGGGTCGCTAAATACTCGTCGCTGAATAGCCACGGAAAATAAATCATGCCAGCGCGTTTAATGCCCTCAACCGGATTTTCAGTGTACTTTCCGTCTTTATAAGCTGGATCTAGAGTCATCATGGCGATTGATGCGTCGACAATTGTATGAAAGTGCTGATCACTACGACCCGCAGGTACGATCAGCACAAGCCCTTTCATAAAATCGGGGTAATGAATACCCCATTCCACACCTTGAAATGAGCCCATTGACGGGCCGGCGACGGCCAATAAACTGTTCAGGCCTAATCCATCACGCAACAGCAAATACTGAGTATGAACGAGGTCACGAATTGTGTAACGCGGAAAATCCATCCCCAGGCCGTCTTTAGGTTTGGTGGACAGGCCTCCACCGACTGCATCTACACCAATAAAAAAATATTTGTCGGAGTCGTACATTTTTCCGGGTCCGACATAATCGTCAGCCCAGTGCCGACCGCTGCTCGTGCCAGGGGTCAGCAGAACGGCATTCGATTTTTTATCGTTTAGTTTTCCATACGTGACGTACGCAATTTTGACGTTTTCAAGTGTTTTGCCGTCTTCAAACTTGTACTGCGGGATTGTATAAACCCCTTCTTGTTGAGCCATGGCTTGCAATGTTGACAGTGTGAGCGTTAGCGAAACAAGTAATGCTAGCTTTACTGCAAGTGCTGAAAATATTTTCATTTTTCTATCCTTCGTTGTTAAGAGCGTATCGACCCTAACCTGTGACTATCTAGGGCAGAAATCTTCTCTGTTAAAAGCGCGAGGAAACTGAGGGCCAGTGATCCCAGCAAGCCCGTCTTCTATACGCTTAAATAACGCCTGAACTTCAGCTGTAAACAAAGCTTGCGTTCTGGTGGTAAAGGCTCCGCGGTGGCCGCCAATATCATCTAAATCGACGAGCTTAGCCTGTGGAATATATTTGGCGACCTCAAGAACGCCTCCTTCACGCGGAGGGTGTAATTGATCTTGGCAATTTGGAAACAAAATCACCTTCGCTCGTATTGCGCTCGCAGCAGCCTTTAAATCACCTTTAAAGCCTGCGGTCTGACCGATATCATGGCTATCAATCGCCCAGCTACGATAAACCCAGTCGCGTGCGTCGATGGACTCTGACAGACGTTTAACGTCTGAATTAAACATACTGCGTACTTGCTCAGCCGTTTCATATAAGGCGTCGTAGCCCGCTGCCGATACGCCAAAGGCGCTTTGTATTTGTAGCCCTGTCGCGATGCCATTTTTTGGCTCATCTCCCTTTGCGTAATCGCCATTCTTCCACTTGGGATCGTTCATCACAACCTGACGCACACCTTCCCAAATAAAATTACCTTGTCGATTTGTACGCGCCATCGGCACCATCGGAAAGGCCGCTTCCATAAAGTCTGGATAGCTTACAAGCCACTGCAGGGTTTCGATGCCGCCCATTGAAATTCCACCGACCGCCAGTAGGTGTTTGATCCCCAAACATTCGGTCAGCATACGGTACTCAGCATTTACCATATCTCGGATGTTGAAGCGCGGAAACTTCATATTCAAACCGGATCGCGTAGCCGAAGTTGTTGCGTTGGGGTCAACAGAGGCAACACCCAAGGTGTCAGGCTGAATCACAAAATAGCGATCGCTATCGAAGGCATTGCCAGAGCCTGTCCAGATCGTTTGACTATTTCGGTTGCCTTGCAAACCGTGCAGCGACAAGATTGCATTACTTTTCTTTTCGTTGAGCGATCCAAAGGTGATGTAAGACATTTTGAAATTTGGAATAGTCTCGCCGCTTTCTAGCTGTAAGTTGCCTAACGAGCAACTTTGCACGGCCGATGAAACTGGGGTCGTACGCGTTTGCGCCACCGTTGCTGAGGATGCTAAGCCGATGAATAGCGATAATGCAAAAAAATTGCATTTAAGTAATTGAGAGCAATGAAGCATATTCGGCCTAATTCTTTTGGTAGTGATTAATATTCAGTAAGAAAAACTATACACATTATGACGATCGCCATTGCCCGCATTCATAGTCAGTAGCGATCACAAGTGCGGTTGCGGTAGCTTCACCGTATCCCAGAAATCGCAATGCGTCTCTGCAAGTGTCTGTCGAACTTGAGAGTTAGCACTAATTTCTAGATAGGTGTCACCGTTTTTCCCAGCGCTCGGCCAGGTGACTGCGTCAGATCCGTTTGGGTTACCGTGCTTTGCCATGTTGGTCCAGTAATTCAGCATCAAGCCCTGTATTTTTTTATCGATAGCGGTAGGTTGATAAGAGCCTTCCCAGTTAAATAAAAAGGGATGCTCGATGGTGTGAATCGCACCAAGTGCCTTTTGAGCTGGATCATTTTCAAGGCTGTGGGCAAACACATAACGATAAACCGGTGGCTGCTGAACGCTGGCAAAGGTTCGAGCAACTCGTCGTGATTGGCAGGTGAATTGTGCGTCAGTCGTGAGCTGAACAAAGGCGGCCCTCGGTGTTGGATATTTTGAGATTGGATAGTGCTCAATAATTTGGTCACGTGCGCTTGTGCCAAATACCCGCGCGATTGCTGCAGAATAGCTTGCGCCATCTGTAATGGGACCGACAGAATTCACGAACTGCATTGTTTCGTCTTTCGTATCGCCAATGATGATCGGCACAGCCGGATAGTTCTTTTGCTGAATCCGCTCAATGGGTTGCTGTGGAAACACGACACCATCTACGTTCGGACCGTAGAGCCGTGGAAAGACTGTAAAGGTTCCGGGTAGTGCGCTGACGAGTTCAGTGACACTTTTTTCACGCAGACAGGCCGCCGTATCTGCTTGATTGACGCACCCGACACGCTTGGCGACTTCGGCTCCAGTGCCGTTTTCAGCGTCGGCGAGTGTCTGGAGTTCGCAGCCGATCGGAACACTGCTTTGCATGGAGACGCCGTGTATCAAGCCAGCGGTCAACGGTGACGTCAGCAGCGCACAGATATTGCCACCGCCCGCCGAAGTACCAAATAAAAAGACGCGCGAGGGATCTCCGCCGAAGGCAGCGATATTTCGGTTGACCCAGCGCAGCATTTCGATTTGATCGAGACTGCCATAGTTACCAGAAACTTTTTCAGCCCGCTCTTGATCCAGAGCGGGGTGCGCTAAAAACCCAAACACCCCAAGCCGTAAGTTGTAGGTGACCACGATGACATCATTGGGAACAAGTGCACGTCCGTTGTAAACCACTTTGCCAAACCCGAAAGACCCGGCTCCGGAAAACACGTGGTTTCCTCCACCCGTTAACCAAATCATGACGGGTAACGGTTTGGTGGGTGTCTGTGTTGGCCGCCAAACGTTGATAAACAAACAATCTTCTTGGCCTTCGACGCGATTATCGACAAGTTGCGGGCAGCTTGCTCCGTAGCTCGAGCCATCGCGAACGCCGGTCCAGGCGATCGGTTTTGCTGGTGGCCGCCAGCGAAGCGCACCCACTGGAGGTGCAGCGTAGGGGATTGCCTTGAACGCTAAGGTTGCACCGTCGGGAGCGCCTCGAACGGCTCCAGACTCGGTACAAACGATCTCAGGATTTTGACTGTTGCATACGCTGTTATCGCTCGGTGTTGCGGCAATCGCCAAACTCGCCGTACAAAATATATTTACAAGCACCAAAGACAGATATTTATTCATCATCATTTAATCCATACTTGAGTGCAGTCCTCAAGCGCGTTGTTCAAGGTCATGACATCCCAACAGTCAGGGTTGCACCCTTATGATCAGGACGTCATTGCAGCCCAACAGTTAAGTTAACGCTGCAGTTCATTTAATGAAGCTGATAACCGCCTGAATAGTTTGTTTGGTCGATTCAGGGTTGTAGCCGACATGTGCGCCAATTGCGATACAAGAGTCGGTGTAGCTGAACACCGCTTTTGACTCTGCGTTGATAATATTGCCTGGCTTATCTTCAATAAATTTGCATTGACGGGTACTTTGAGCTTTAGGCACAGCCAGGCGATTTGGTGTGAGTGGGCCATCGTAAGAGTGGTCGCTGTCTGGAAACTCTGTCAACGTCACGTCGACACCTTTTTTCTTGAGTTCTTCAACAAAGCCGCGGCAAGGGATGATGTTGACATAGTCATCCGTGATGCCATGAAATAAACGCAACGGTGCGCCAGTCAGGTCGGTGTCGCCGAGGTAGCGAGTATTGCAAGGCGTGTATAGGCCAATGTGACCGGCAAACTGCGCCTGACCACCATACATTTTCTTAAACCGAGTCGAGGCAGAAAAAATCGAGGCGACTGCACCTTTTGAGAAACCCATCACATAAATGTGTTTGGCATCGACACGCGGATGCGCTGCGATGAGCTCTAACGCTTTATAGGCGTCGACCATCATCGATAGGCTACCAAGCTGGGTCTGGTCTTGTACGGTGCTCACGATGCCGCGACCACTGAACGTGTCCACCACAAAGGTAGCGATCCCCGCCTGGTTCAAGTGATGAATCCACATATCCATCGCACCGCCGATGCCACCGCTACCGTGCACAAGGATGACCGCCGGAAACTTGGTGGTGGTGCCCACTGGCAGCCTGAGTTCGCCGCCCAACAGTACGGGCTTACCTTGGGCGTTTCCAAGTAAAAATTCGTCGGTCGTGAGAGTGGTGCTCGCCAGGCTATGGATTTCGATTCGGCTGGGTATGCCAACGGGGATTGTCTGCGCTTGAGTGGCTAGGCTCGTGAACGCTGCTAAAGCAACGATCAGATGTCCGAGGATACTGCGAATGTTTGTTGTCATTTTGCTTTTCCTTCACTTTCAGTTTGTCGTATCACACAGAGTGCGGCAGTTGAAGCGTATCCTTCGGGGGTTGCCTACCCCCCAAGCGCTCCTTGTGTATTGACATATAACGAGTAAATGGAATGTGACGAGGCCATAAATAAGCGATTGCGCTTCAGCCCACCAAAGCACAGGTTGGCGCAGCGTTCTGGCAACGCAATCCTACCAATCATTTTGCCAGCGGGCGACACGACCATGACGCCATCAAGTTCAGGCGTACCCATGCCCCAACCGCACCACAGATTGCCATCAATATCTGCGCGTAAACCGTCAATGCTGCCAGCGCCTGCGTCCAAAAATACGCGACCGTTTGCAATCTTTGTACCGTTGTCGACCACGTCGTACACCTGGATCAAGCGATTAGGTGTAGCCCGAGATTCAATGATGTAGAGCAGGCGTTCATCTGGTGAAAAACATAAGCCATTGGGGCCTTTAAGCTGATCGGTCATCAACGTGGCGGCACCAGTGACGCCGTCGATGCGGTATACCGAGTGGGGTAGTTCGATTGGCGATTTGACACCTTCGTAATTGCCTAGGCTCCCAAAGGGTGGATCCGTAAACCAGATTGAGCCATCTGACTTCACGACGACATCATTGGGAGCATTCAGTTTTTTACCTTGAAACGAATCCATAAGCACTGTGATGCTGCCGTCATACTCGGTGCGCGTGACGCGACGCCCGTGTTCACAGCTGATCAAGCGGCCTTGTCGATCACGCGTGTGGCCATTGGCCCAGTTCGACGGTTTGCGAAACACGCTGACCGTGCCGGTTTCTTCTTCCCACTTCATGATGCGGTTGTTGGGGATATCGCTCCAGAGTAGGTAGCGCCCATCGCCAAACCACACGGGGCCCTCTGCCCAGCGAAACCCAGTTGCGAGTCGCTCAACCGAGGCGAGTGCCAAGCGGTAGGCGTCAAACGAGGGGTCTAACGAGATGACGCGAGGGTCGGGGTAACGTTCGCTTTCTTCCCACATATTGGGCTCCTGAGTATTGGTTGTTATGGTGTCAATATACCTGTTTGCCAAACAGCTGTGGGGTTCAGCAAAATCGTGGCAAGCGCACCTCGCCTCAGGTCTTGGCATAAGTCAGCCTAACAAAGCGTGCGCGGCTCAGACCAGGCGACAAACAACACCGTGAGTCTGCCCTTATTTTGAGAAGATGAAAATTAATCAAACAAGCCTGCTGGCGTGCCGAAAAAGCAAAAAAATACGCCTCCCCGTATGATGTGAATTCTGTAATGACTTCTTAGGTGTTGTTCTGATGGCCTCCAACTCTCTTGTTGCGTCTGCCGTGACGAAGCTGACGATCACAAAAACAATCCAGCTTGGTTTGTATCGTTCAATTCCTTTTGTACGACTCGAAGGCCTAGCCCATGGCGAGTTGAATCCTTCAGAAAATATCCCTGATTTGACCAAAGCACCGCGCAATGCTCGCGGCCACGTTGAGTATCAAACGCGCTTTGTTCTGATTGCACCTGCTGAGCCTAAGCACGGCCAGGGGCGCCTGTTAGTCGATGTGCCAAACCGCGGTTTGCCGGTGAGTCACGCTTTTTACAACAGCCCGAGGCAGAGGCCTTTGCCGATTGGATCGCTTGATGCTGGCTTAGGTTTTTTGCAAGAGCAGGGCTGGATGCTGGTGTCGACGCAGTGGGAGCTTGGGCAAGGATTCGAGCCGCCTAGGTTTATTGATGAACACGGTGAGACACGGTTTGTCGAAGCGGCAGGATTTGCTGCAGTGCGCGATGTTGCGCGTTTTTTACGCGATAGCACTCAGCCAGACAATCCACTGGCGGGTACCGTCAAGCGTCTTTACGCGGCCGGCTATTCGCAAACGTCACGATTTTTGAAAAGCTTTTTGCTCAATGGTTTTAATGTGGCAGAAGGCAAGCAAGTTATTGAAGGTTTTCATATGGTGGGTGGGGCCGCGGGGCAACTTCCGTTGATGGCATCGGGCACGGGGCCAGTCACGGTAGCGGGTAGTACGCCGGCCCCCCCAAATCTTGAACATCGTGGTGTGCACGAAGAACCGTTCACGTACGCGGCAGTGGTTGCAAGGCTGCAAGCCCGCAACGAACCGCTGCCCAAAATCTTTGTGACGCACTTTAATATTGATTACATGGGCGGCCGCGCCTCGTTGACGCGCACCGGCGCGCACGGCATTGTTGATTTGGCCTTGCCAGATAACGTGCGAATGTACGACATCGCCGGTTCTGCGCATCTCAATATGCGCGAGCAATATAAGCTCTGCGAATCGATGCACGGGCAACTTGATTGGTCGCCACCCTTGCGTGCGCAATTGATTGCATTAAATCTCTGGGTATCCGAGCAGCTTGAGCCGCCACCCACCTGTCTGATGCTCTTAAGGCCTGCGCGCGACGATGAGACAGTGTACGGCGCGCCGCGCTACTTGCCCGGGGCCACTGTGCTGGTGCCTCAGACTGATGCCGACGATAATCCCTTAGGTGGGATTCAAGTGCCGGATGTCGCAGTACCGCTAGGTACTCATGGCCGGCCCAATGCACCCTTGACCAATGTGATTTGTCGTTTGGCCGGCACCTACAAGCCTTTTTTTGCTTTGCAGCAAGAGCGCTTGGAGGCCAATGACCCACGGTTGTCGCTTGAAGAACGCTATCCCGAAGGCTTAAATCAATACGTGCAGCGAGTGCGAGAGGTGAGCGATCAACTTGTTGCGCAGCGATATCTGCTTGAAGCTGACGCGGCGGTGATTGTGAACGCGGCGGCTGATGAGATCCGTTTAAAACCGAAACCAACGCGGTCGATTTTTCGGTTGTAAGTCTAGAACACCGCGCGGCCTCGTAGCGCCTTTGTTTCAGAAAGCTTACGTTTACCCTCAAGCCGACGCTGCTTTGAACCATAGGTGGGTTTGGTCGCGTGCCGAGTTTTGGGTGGACGTGCAACGCTGTTGACCAGTTCGTTGAGCCGAGCCAAGGCTTCTGTGCGGTTCATGTCTTGGCTTCGGTGAGTTTGAGCCTTGATCACGATGGCCCCGTCGCGCGTGATCCGGTGATCTTTAAGCGCCAGCAAGCGTACCTTGACGTCTGCGTTCAGTGTTGAGGTGGGGATGCTAAAACGCAGATGAATGGCACTTGAGACTTTATTTACATTTTGGCCGCCTGCGCCCTGCGAGCGCACTGCCGTAATCGTGACATCGTCTTCAGAAAGAGTAATTTGGGCGTACATTGTGAGAATAAACGATTGACCTGTAAACTACATTATCGTTTATCACAGGGAGCTTATCGTGGCCAAAGGTCAGCAAAAATCCAGTAAAGAAGCAAAAAAGCCTAAAAAAGATACTTCGACGCCAAAACCTGCGTCAGGGCTGACAGATCCGGTGCGCGCCACGACGGTCAACACGGTCTATACGCGTATCAAGAATAAAGATAAATAGCCTTTGAGGCTGTTTCGACCTGAGCGCCACGTTGAAATGTGCCGCTCATTGGTCAGTTTTAAAGTGTGACTTAAGCTTTGACCAACAGTGCAGCGCAAGACCGCGCTGTTTCTGAATCGAGTTTGGCCGCGTCTGGCATTTTGCCCCAACCACCTTTTTCAATGTAGGTGGCGCGAGCCCACTCATCCGCTTTTTTCAACTCGACCAGATTGGCTGGAAAATTCGTATCGCGTTTGAACATCTCTGCGCAAACGGGTGCCAGGGCGGCGGCGACCGCCTTGTTAGCCGTTGCTTGACCTATTGTGGCAGTACCGCCAGCGGTATGCCAGTCAGCAAAACCAAAACCAATGAGTGAGATTAAAGCGGCTCCGGCAAGGGCACCCCAAAGGGTGGGTTCGGTCTGTGCAGGAAGTTTCATTTGTTGCCTTTAGGTGTGATGCGGAAGGCCGTCCGCCAGCGGTTCAGTCCACTGTACGCCCTATGTTGGCGTTGAAGTGGCTTTATCGCCAGTTTCAGTCGTTTTGAAGGGAATACCCTCTGAGAGGGAATACCCTTCCAACCTCTGCAATAGCAGTCCAGATCACGCAATTGTGTGAGGGAAACGCTTATTCGACCTAGACGGTGCTGTTGAATCAATCCACACTCGGCGTCAACGATGCTCAGACTTAATGGAGTCTGAGCGAATCGGCTTGTCAAGGGTTGTTAAAGTCTATGAGCACTGATCATGAATCTCTTGCGCAAGAGAACGAAGAGCTGAACGTTATTTTCGAAACGGCAGAGTTTGGAATCTTATTGCTCAGAAACAGAACGATTGTTCGCGCCAATGCCGCAATGGACGCTATTTTTGGATACGAGCCAGGTGGAATGATCGGTCAAACCACTGCGTCGTGGTACGTCACGGATGCGGATAACCAGGCGATGGTTGCTGGCTACGAAAAAATGTGGCGTGGCGTAATGAATAACCAAGAGATGCTGCTTTATCGAAAAGATCGCAGTACGTTCTTTGCCAGAATGTGTGGGCGGGCCATTGACCGCGGCGATCCGAGTCGAGGCACGGTCTGGATGATTGAAGACATCAGTATTCGTAAGCAGCAAGAGGTCGAACTAAAAATTGCGCGTGACAAGGCGCAAGAGGCAGCCCAAACTAAAAGCGATTTTTTGGCCAATATGAGCCATGAAATTCGTACGCCTATGAATGCCATTATTGGCTTAAGTAACTTGGTGCAAAAGACTGAGCTCAATCCTCGTCAGCGCGACTATATTGAAAAGATCCACCAGTCGGGCAAGCACTTACTCGGCATCATTAACGATATCTTGGATTTTTCAAAGATAGAAGCAGGCAAACTGACCGTTGAGAAAATTGATTTCAGTTTGCAATCTGTACTCGACAATGTGTTGACCCTGGTTGCTGAAAAAGCACATGCCAAAGGGCTAGAGCTCATTTTTAATATAGCTGCTGACGTGCCTCAGCGACTGATAGGTGATGCCCTCCGCTTAAGTCAAATCCTAATCAATTATGCCAACAATTCTGTCAAATTTACGGACAAGGGGCAGATTGAAATTATCTTACGTATCGAAGAGCGCAAAGACGACGAGTTACAGCTCTACTGCGCTGTACGAGATACTGGTATTGGTTTGACGCCAGACCAAATCAAATTGATGTTTCAAAGCTTTCAACAAGCTGACTCGTCGACGACACGCAAATATGGTGGGACAGGTCTTGGCTTATCGATCGCAAAAAAACTCGCCGAGTTAATGAACGGCACCGTTGGCGTTGAAAGCGTTGCAGGTGAGGGTAGTACGTTTTGGTTTACGGGCTGGCTAGGCGTGAGTCATCAGGCACCGCACTATCGCAACCCCGTACATAATCTGCGTGATAAGCGGATCTTGGTGATTGACGATAACGAAGCTGCATCCATTGTGTTGATCGATCTGCTTGAACACATGGGCCTTGAGGTGATGGGGGTGCCAAGCGGTGAAGCCGCCATTGAGTGTGTGCAGCACCAAGCTGATTTAAATAAACCATTTGAATTGCTCTTGATCGATTGGCAACTTTCGGGCATTGATGGCGTCGAGACTGCACGACGCATCAAAGCGTTAGACATTCCCGCCGCCCACATGGTGATGGTCAGTGGCTACGACACAGATACATTATTGCCCTTAGCGGCTGCAGTTGGGGTCGATCAGGTTTTACTTAAACCAGTTAACCCAGCAAAACTTGCTGAGACGTTGATGTCGTTCTATGTGGGTGATGATCAAGCCAACGACCTAGCGTTTGAACCGCAAGGGCAAAATTTGCTCGAGTCGTTATCTTCGATCGCGGGATCAAATATTTTGCTTGTCGAAGATAATGAAATTAATCAATTAGTGGCTACAGAGTTGTTAGCTGAAGGTAATGTCAAGGTTGAGGTTGCCAATCACGGGAAAGAGGCCTTAGACATGATTCTTGCAAGGCCCACTCATTGGGATGTTGTCTTGATGGATATGCAAATGCCGGTGATGGACGGTGTGACGGCCACCATCGAAGTGAGAAAAACAATTTCAGCCGAGCAATTGCCTATTGTTGCGATGACCGCTAACGCGATGGTGCAAGATAAAGAAAAGTGCATGGCCGCAGGGATGCAAGATTTTGTGACCAAGCCGATTGACCCTGAGGTGCTTTGGGAGACGTTGTTGCGCGTCATTCGCCCCAAGGTGAAGAGTCAAGAGGCGGTTGCGTTGGAAACGACCGTCACGACAGCGAACATTGTGGCGCCTGTCGTGTTTGGGGCGTTTGTTTTGCCAACCGGGATCCAAGGCCTCGATAGCGAATTAGGTTTGCGACGGGTGTCAGGAAAGATCGCACTCTATGAAACGATTCTTCGCAAATACATTGCCAGTCAATCGACCGTGATTGATGAACTGCGTGCGGCTGTCGCGCAAAAGGACTTTGAGTTGGCGAAGCGATTGGCGCATACCACCAAGGGTGTGAGTGGCAACATTGGTGCAACCGTGGTGCAGGGGATTGCCGCCGAAATTGAAGCGGGTTTAGCCGAAAACGTTGACTCTGTTTCGATCTTGGAGAAGTTAATGGTGTTGCAGGGGACACTCGCCCCGTTGCTTCAGAGCCTTGCCACGTGTCTGCCACAAGAAGCTAAAGCGGTAGCTGTGGTGATTGATACAGAAAAGCTCGGCGAGTTACGGGCGAAATTGTCTGATTTTCTTAAGGCAGACGACTCACAAGCTGCTGACCTGTTTGAAGAACACGCTAGCTTGTTTCAGACGGCGTGGCCTGAGCAATTCAAAAGTCTTGAGACAGATTTAAAGAATTTTGATTTTGATCGAGCCCTTCAGACTCTAGAAGCGATTGTCTAAGCGGCTTTTTAAGCGTCCAAGCGGTTGTGTTGAACCGCTTAGACGGTTTTCCTTATTTGTCTAAGCCGCCTTCGTCAAAATATCCGCTTTATTTTCGTCTAAGTACTCTTCCATGACGCGATAACCAATATCGTGACGACGTTTGATGCCATGAGCTGAAAAATCCATGCCGCCCGTCATGGGCATATGGGGTGCACCCACTGAATGAAGGTTTTCTAGCGCGAGCAGTGGTTGCAAGGTCTTGAAGGGCTCTGACTTTCTGATTTCTGAATTCGCTGGCAATTTGTCAGACAGTAAGCGAATTAATTCGTGCGCATGCTTAACCACATTGTCAGGCCCGTTTAGACGATTCTCGTACTGAATCTCGAGCATACGGTGTTGAACCTCATGCAGTGTTTTCGGGATGGGTCCGTGTTCTGGAAATAGATCAATACAAAAGATTGGCAAGCTTTCGCGTTCTTTCTCGGTCAACATCCTGCACAAGGTTAAGGCTGGGGTGTTATCTACCAATCCGCCGTCCCAATAGTGATGATGATCGATTTCTACTGGGGCAAAGCTCGGAGGCAGGGCGCCACTCGCCATGATGTGATCAATAGTGAGTGGCTTCTTTTGCCCGTTCATAAATGATTTTCCTTCACCCGTACGGACGTTGGTCGCAACGATTCCGATTCGAATGAGTTCTGCATTATTGAGTCGTTCGAAATCAATCACCTCGGTTAAGGTTTTTCGCATCGGTGCGACATCATTCAGGCTATTCCAGTGCGAGCTAGTCAAAAAATCTGTGCGTGGTTTCCAATAGTTTGGGTTGCCAAACATTGAAAGCCAAGATTGGTTGTCTGGCTGAAGAAAAGGATGCGCATCGATCGTCACTGAGTGCCAGAATTTATTGAGATTTTCGCGAATATCGCCCTTCGGTGCACCCGCGATGACCGCAGCCGTGTAGGCGCCAATCGAGACGCCGGCTATCACTTTAGGTGTGAAGCCATGTTCGAGCAGACATTGCACTGCGCCCCATTCGTAAGAGCCTAAAGCGCCTCCGCCTTGCAATACCAGTCCAATTTCAACGAGCTTCTGAGTCATTTCATACACCTTTTCTAGAAAAACTTGAGAGCCACTCGGGCCATACTGGCTGATGTGTGCCCAAAGGGACTGGCGGTAAATCCCATTTCGAGACGGTGTCTGAGTAGCGAATGACCGATCCTAGAGAGTGGAGACGCCCAAAGCCCGTATCGCGCTCGAGCATGAAGCGCTGCAAGACATCAACCGGTACGACTGGCGTTGTCGCGCTTGAATCGGTCAACCCTTGCTGCATCAACATCATTGCAGTGCGGGTCAAAGAGACGCGCACGTGCCAACTGCCGCCTTCGGTCGCGCGACGCACCAAAGCGGCTAGCACTCCGGTCGCGGCTAAGTGACCTGTGATGTAGTCGTTGGGAAAGAAGAATTTCGTTAAAGTCGGAGCCTCTTGGCTGCCTTCGGTGACGGCAATGCCTGAAACGGATTGAGCTAATTGCTCCCAGCCTGGTTGAAGCTTCCAGGGACCGTCAAAGCCAAAACAGGATATCGATACATAGATGATGCCTGGGCGGACTTCAGCAAGTTTCTCTGGCGGAAACAATGCACTCACGCTCCCTGGACGATAGCTTTGTGCAAAGACGTCAGACTCACTGGCTAATGCCAAGAGCTTTTCTTGACCCTGAGGTTGCTTGATATCTAAAAAGGCTGAAAGCTTTCCGTGCCCAGTATCGATATCGAAAGGCGGCATGGTTGCGCGGTATGGCGAATAGATGTGAAGCGGCGTCGCGCCCTCTGAGGCCAGTGCCTTGGCACTGGTTGGTCCTGCGATCACATGTGTGAGGTCGAGTATTTTGATTCCGGTCAGCGGACGAAGACCCGCTGCAGGATAAATATTAGGTTGCGTTGGAAAAGGCTCAACCGGTGAGTCTGCAATCTTGATGAGCTCTATAACGGGTGTCGTGGCAAGGTGTTGGCCTTGAGGGTGTGCAAGCCACTGCTCTTGACTGCGCACCATCACGCCAGGAAGCTTCTTGTCAGCGATCGCTTGTTCGAGGGCCTGAGCATCCCATTTTAGAATCGCTTGCCCGATTGCACGGGCGCTATTGCTGCATTCAAGCAGGTCAAGAAAGCCATTGCGCAGTAGCGGATAGCCTCCGTCAATCATGACATGACGACCATCTTTCGTTGGATACATGCCTACGGTTGGGTAGTCGGGTTCTGGCAATGCAATGGGGTAATCCCAAATGCGCTGATGAAAGACACTTTGCATCGCCAGTGAAGCGCCTTGCAAATCAAAAGACGCCGTCTGTGAGCGACCTGTGCGCATCTTCCAGATATGATTGATCAGCATCGCCTGAGCGCTCAATACTGATGCACACACTTCAGCAGCGCGTAGTCGCGTTTGCAAAATCGGAGGCGCTGCGTCAACCGTTACGCTATTCGCGATGGGGCCGACTCCTGTCCCGTTGAGAATGTCTTGTGCGAGTTGTTGTATCAAAAAAAGTCCTCTGGCAGTCGATCGGGCAACCCTTTAGGGTTTTCCCGATCAGACTAGCAGAGGAACCTTTGTCACTTGATCACTATTTGAAGTGATTGACTGGTATTGGCATTTATTCGGTATGTTTTGCGATTTACGTATGCCTCGTTCAGAATAGCTGTTGGTAATGTCTACCTTTATTGATAAAGCGTGTCGTTGTCGCCGAACAGTGTTTGGTTGCTGAATACTATTCTTTCGACTCTTGATGCATCTTGTTGTAGAAATCAAGCATCGCAACAACGTCTTGACCGCGGTAACCCGAGGCAAGGCCCATCGCCATCATCTCGCGAATCACCGAAGCTGCCGGAGTGGGGTGGTTCAGTGTCCGACCAAATTCGATGGCAAGTGCTAAATCTTTTTCCCCAAGCTCAAGTTTGAAGCCAGGGTTAAAGTTGCCTTTAATTGCGTTTGGAAATCTCTTTAAAAAATGATGCGATCGTCCGCCCGAGCCGGACAATACCGAAAAGAGTAACTCTGGGTCGACGCCTGCAGTCGTGCCTAAGGCAAAGGCCTCTGCTGCGACTAAGATATTACCCATCGCCATCATATTGTTCACAAGCTTGACGGTTTTTCCGGTGCCCACAACGCCGGTGTAGTGATAGGCAGAGCTCAAGGCTTTCAGCACGGAATCCACTTCGGCAATGTCGGCAGGGTCACCACCCACCATCAGCACTAAGTTACCCGTCGCGGCTTCTTCGGGGCCTCCACTCACCGGGGCATCAACCATGCGTACGCCCTTTTCTTGCGCCGCGGCGGCGATCTGCCGCATCGTCTCTGGATCGATCGTGCTCAGTTCGATACCGATATTACCGGGAAGAGCGTGTTGCAAGATTCCGTTAGGGCCTAACCATGCCTGCCGTGCCGTTTCAGCGTTCGGAACGCTACTTAAGATCACCTGGCGGTTATGCAGCGCGTGTTTTAAATCGGTCTGAACCTGGAGACCTTTCGCCTGAGCCGCGAGGCGACTTTGCTCATTGATATCAAAACCCAGAATATCAAAGCCTGAGGCGAGCAAGCGTTGTGCCATACCACTGCCCATTTGGCCGATGCCTACGAAGGTCAGAGTGTGTTTCATTGGTTACCTTACGAAATTGAAAACATGTTTTGTCAGTCAAAATGCTTAGTTCATGACGATGCCGGCAGTTTTAACGATGCTCGCATATTTCTCTGACTCTGTTTGCATGAGCGCGTGTAGTTCAGCTGGCGAGCCACCTTGCGCTTCAAAAGAGAGCTCTGCAAACTTATCTTTCAATGTGGCTAGGGAAAGTGTACGTTTAAGCTCTTGATAGAGTTGTTGCGTGATGTCGTCTGGCATTTTTGCGGGCCCCCAAATCGCGTACCACGAGGGCAATTCGAAGCCAGCTAACCCGCTTTGAGCGACTGTTGGGATATTTGGCAAACTAGAGGCTCGCTTGGCACTCGTGACCGCCAGCACTTTCAGTCGGCCTGACTTCACGTGCTGGATCGCCGAGGGGATGGGCTCGACCATGGCCGTGGTGTGCCCGGCAATCACGTCGGTGAGGGCCGGGCCGCCGCCTCGGTAGGCAATCACCGGCATCTTCAAGCCAGCCCGTTGGTTGATCAGTTCTTCGGCCAAGTGGCCCGTCGTGCCGATGCTTGAGGCCGCCCAGTTGTACTGGCCCGGTTTGTCTCGCACTATATTGATGAATTCTTCAAAACTTGATGCTGGAAACTCAGAGCGCACGACCACAAGTTGCGGTACATAGCCGACATAGCAAAGTGGCGTGAAGTCTTTGATGGGGTCAAACGGCACGTTATTTGAGATTAAAGGCGTAATGATATGGTTGGCGGCGTTGAGCAACAGTGTGTACCCATTTGGAGCCGCTTGATTGACCTGATTGGATCCGATCGTGCCTCCAGCCCCGCCTTTGTTTTCGATGATGACCTGCTGCCCCAGCTGGGTGCCAAAGGCCGGCGCAATAATGCGCCCAAGTGTGTCGACTGTACCGCCCGGCGGAAAGGGTACAACCAACTTGAGCGCAGCATCTGGAAATTTGGCCGCACGTGCGCAAGGGGCTAATAAACTAGCCCCAAGCATTGAGGTCGTTGCTTGTAAAAGCTTGCGACGTATACGATTGGCAGAGTCAGACTGTGACATGTTGTTCTCCTGATTTTTATGCTTTGAGAACAAGTTTACCGCTAACTAAGTTTACGCCCTGACTAGAATTTTCACTTCTTCTCAGGAGAAGTTTGTCGCCTACCCAAAATATGACGTTCTATCGCTGGCGAAAATCCAGTGACTTGGCTAGAAATTTTTGTTTTTGGCCATGTAAAACGTTTTCCAGACTGCGAGGGCCAAGCCCGTCCATTTTAGGGCTCGCCAGCGTCGTCTGACCAACATCGAGGCGAGGGCAGAGGTTAGGTATGGGTACTGAAGCGCCAGCGAAAACCCCTTGGTTAGAAGCTGACCACCCTTCAGATCATGGGCCTTGTCAAGCCAGTGCTTTGGGCTGAGTTGCAAGCCCAGTTGTTGGGTGTGCACAGCCAATGATTGACGCTCAATGGCTGCGCGCAACTGCAAAAGCTCAAGGCGCGCCTGCAGTTGTGAACTTGCACGATATTTAGCGTTCATGCTGCTCAGCTCTGTCTTGGTTGTTGTGAGTTGTTTTGTCGGGAGTGTGACACCAGGCCGAGAGTAACGTTAGGTCTTGAGTGAACTCTTTTCGAGAGAGTTCAAAAGGTAACGCTTCCGTTTTGAGTCGCCAAACTAAACGCCAGATTGCGCCCAAGCCAATCGCTGTATACGTCAAGGCGAGGCCGCCGATTGCCCATAGGCGAAACTCTCCTGGCCAATAGAATGAAATGAAGAGAATTGAAAAAATGACTAGTGCTAACAGTAAAAAAATAAAGGCGATCCCACAGAGGCTCAAGAGTGAAAAAAAGCGTTCACGCTGCAATGCGAACTCAACGCAGAAGAGTTCAGCGCGCGTTTGTAAAATTGCGGCCAGATCGCTGGCGACCCGACCGAGGCTATATCGAATCGTCATAGGTGGTTAGCGTCGGCTAATGAGCAAACCAAGTAGCAGTCCAACAACACCAACAGCGGCAACCGCATGCCAAGGATTATCGTGAACATAGTCATCGGCCTCGCGAATCGCCTTTTTACCTTGTCTTAAAAGTGACTCTTGGGTGTCGTAGAGCGATTCGCGAGTTGCTCGTAATGAGTCAACTGCACGTGCGCGAAGCTCTGCAGCTTGGTCACCTGTTGCGTTCGCCGCACTGCGCAGAAGGCCTTCAGCCTCACCCAAAGCGGCTTTCAAGCTCTCAAGTAGTTTTTCTTGAACTGCACCTGCATCAACGTGGTCGGCAGACTGATTCATGTCGGACTCCTAGTGATTCGTTTAAACAGCTGAAGCCAAGTATGCGCCTAGTTCAAGCGATTAAGCTTGATTTATCTCAAGATGACGTCATACTAAAATCCTTGCTTTTCTTTCTATCGTCTCTTTTTTAATTAGTGAGTTCATGAAACTTCTTTCTAAAACAAATTTTGGCGCCATCGAACTTGCGAATCGCGTTGTGATGGCTCCGTTGACCCGAATGCGCGCAACTGCGGGCGATGTACCCGGTGAACTAGCCGCGACCTATTACGCTCAGCGCGCGAGTGCAGGTTTGATCGTTTCTGAAGCCGCTCAAATCTCGGCCTTGGCAAAGGGCTATCCGGCCACGCCTGGTATTTATAGCGACGAGCAAGTGCAGGGTTGGCGTAAAGTGACCGAGGCAGTACACGCTGCTGGCGGAAAAATCATTTGCCAGCTCTGGCATGTCGGTCGGATCTCGCACAGCTCATTGCATCCAGAGCAAGGGCTGCCGGTTGCGCCTTCGGCGATCGCGCCCAGTGGTAAGGTGTACACAGCCTCTTGGGGGCTTGAAGCCTTTGAGACACCACGTGCAATTGAGTTAAGCGAAATTCCAGCCCTGATTCAAGACTATGTGCATGCGGCCAAGCAAGCAAAGCTTGCCGGCTTTGATGGCGTTGAGGTGCATGGTGCGAATGGTTATCTGCTAGATCAGTTTTTGCATAATGGCTCGAACAAGCGTACCGACCAATACGGCGGTAGCGTTGAAAATCGTAGTCGGTTATTGCTCGAAGTTTTACAGGCGGTCTGTGGTGTTTGGGGCAGTGATCGTGTTGGTGTGCGTTTGTCGCCCTATGGCACCTTTAATGACATGGCTGATAGCGATGTTACAGGTTTGTTCACCTATTTAGTTGGCGCTTTAAGCAAGATGCAATTAGCCTTTTTGCATCTGATTGAACCACGTTCAACGATGGCGGGTGGTACAGATAAAGTCGCCGAGGATCAGCCGAGCACCTCGAAGCTGTTTGGCCCTATGTTTGGCGGTAAAGTAATCTCGGCGGGTGGTTATGGTCGTGATGATGCTGAAGCCGTTATCGCAAGTGGGCAGGCTGACGCGATTGCCTTTGGGCGTTTCTTTATCTCAAATCCAGATTTACCCAAACGTTTCGAGTTGAATGCTCCGTTGACCCCGTACGATCGTAAAACGTTTTACGGTGGCGATGCCAAAGGTTATACCGATTATCCAACGCTGTAGCACTTCGGCTTGGAAAGCGCCTCAGGTCGAAGGAGCCCGAGGCGCAAGCGTTTCTCTCCATTTAAGACAATAACTCTAAGGAAAATAATGATGCGTGCATTGTTTTTTGTTGTGGCAGCTTTGATATTTTCGAACTCTTCGCTTGCGCAGGGTTTTCCGTCAAAATCGATCACGATGATTGTGGGTGTTGCCCCCGGTGGCACACTTGATACCTTGGCACGACTCTTGGCCAAGACTATGACAGCCGATTTAAAGCAAACGGTGATTGTCGAAAACACGACCGGGGCGGGTGGGTTGGTCGGCTTGAAACGTTTAATGCAAGCACCGGCCGATGGTCACACCTTAATGTTTACCAATATGTCGTTGGTGATCATTCCGCATTTACATCCCACTGCAAATGTCGACCCTGTCAAAGAACTTGATGCGGTGGGCATGGTCGCGACGGTACCGATGGTCTTGGCGGTCAGTAACAAGAGTGCGATTAAGAGTTTGCCTGAGTTACTCGAACGTATGCGCAAGGAGCCCGGGAAAATTAATTTGGGCTCAGGCGGCCCGGGTACCACGGCGCACTTGTCTGAAGCACTGTTTTTGCATCTCTCTAAAACAAAGGGCGAATTGGTGCAGTATCGTGGCTCTGGGCCTGCGCTCACCGATTTAATGGCGGGCGTGATGGACGTCGTGCTAGATCAAACAGTCTCTATGATGCCCTTGCATCAAGACAAAAAGATTTTGGCAATTGCAGTGTCTTCGCCTACGCGACTGCCACAAATGCCTGACGTCGCAACTTTTAAAGAGGGTGGCTTGCCTGAGTTTGATCTAGCGATCTGGAACGGTGTAGTTGCTCCTAAAGGGCTGCCTGCAGCCGTAGCGGCACGTTTAGCTGAGTCGATCTCGCGCTCGATAGACAGCCAAGAGTTCAAAGAGCGTTTGCTACAGCTGGCTGCTCAGGCGCCTGAGTCAGCACAACGCGGTGCGGCGCCCTTGATGAAACTTATAGAACAAGACAGCGTTATGGTATCGGGGCTTGTCAAAGATGTTGGCTTAATTCCGAAATAAATCTTTAACAACGACACGACGCACACGTGACTGAAGTCGCGTGGACGTCGTGTTTTTTTGTGATACGGATGTGTTCATTACTGCTGCTTTAGTGCCGCTTCTTCAGTATCACTTCTTCAGTACCACTTCACAAATTCATCGAGCTCCATGCGCGAGCTGTGATACGCGTTTAAGGGTGCGTCGAGGTCGGGGTAGCCCATCGACATGCCGACAATCAGCTTTTTAGTGTTGGGGATGCCTAAGCACTCGCGTATCGCATCGGGGTAGCCCGCAAGCGATGCCTGTAGACAACAGCCAAGTCCCGCGCCGTGAGCTGACAGAGTCAGGCCTTGTAAAAAAATACCCATATCCAAGGTCGACCATGGGCCTAACGTGCTGTCCATGAACATGAACATCGCACAGGGTGCGTCAAAAAATTGAAAGTTCTTCAGACGCAGTTCGTTTCTGCGCTCGGTGTCGCCTCGTCCAATTCCTAAAGCTTCAAAGCGACGTGCGCCGTGAATTTTTGAACGCTGTTCAAGGGCCTCAGGCCAACTGGTAGGCGTTAACACGTCGTAATTCGTTGGCGTATTTGAGCGAGCGAGTTCGTACAGAATGCCGCTTAGTTCGTCGCGCTTTGCGCCTGTGACGACTGCGACTTCCCAGGGTTGGGTGTTGGTGTATGAAGCGCTGCGACCGGCTGCCGATAAAACGGTACGAATCAGCTCTTGTGGCACAGGCTTAGCTTGATAGCCTCGAATGCTCCGGCGAGTCTGCAGGCCTTGTAGTAGTTCCATGTGATGTCTCCTTCTAATGATGCCAAAGATGTTAGCACTATCCCATTCGCTCAATGCGGTCGCCCAACGCAACGGCTTCTGAGTGGCTATGGGTCACCATGAGGGTGGTGGTGCCGGTCTGTTTGAGGATCGTGCGTAATTCTATGATTAAACGTTCGCGCGTGTCTGAATCGAGGTTAGAAAAGGGCTCATCGAGCAAGAGGATGTCTGGTGTGGGTGCGAGGGCGCGGGCGAGGGCTGCTCGCTGCTGTTGCCCGCCGGATAATTCGTGCGGAAACCGCTTGGCGTAGGGTTCGAGATTGACCAATGCCAGCATCGCTTGTACTTGCTGCTCACGTGCTTGACGGGTTAACTTGTTTAGACCAAAACCAATATTTTCTGCAACATTCAAATGCGGAAACAAGGCGTAATCCTGAAACAGGAAACCGACTCGGCGATGCTCTGGTGCAATCATTTGCGTGGCAGAGGATAGCAGCGTGTCGTTCAGATAGATAGCACCCGCATCGATAGTTTCAAACCCGGCAATCGCACGCAGCAAACTGCTTTTTCCGCACCCAGAGGGGCCCAGGATGCATACTGTTTCGCCTGCTTCAAGCGTCAGACTGTAACGCTTGAGTACCGCGACGTCTGCATCATTTGAGTGATAGCTCAAGCTGATTTCTTTAATGTTTAAACGGATAGTCACGACGCGTGTCCATAAAGTGGAGCTTGTACATTGAATGTCATCGCTGAGATTTTTTTACCGCTGCGCGCGTGCGGGTTAACAGTATCACAGGCAAGATACTCGCTAAGACAATGAGCAAAGCGGCGATTGCTCCTTCTTCGTAGGTACCGCGCGCAGCTTCGCCATAGAGCCAGGTCGCGAGCGTTTCGACGCCGAGTGGGCGCAACAGCAGCGTGATCGGAAGCTCTTTGATGGTCTCAACGAAGACTAGAAGTGCCGCAGCGCATACAGCAGGGCGCAACAAAGGAAGGTCTACTTTAAGCAGTACTCCGAGCGGAGAGCGACCAAGCGATCGCGCTAACTGATCGAGTGCGATTGGAATCCGTGCGAAGCCGGCCTCAAGAGAGCCAGACGCCACAGCTAAGAGACGCAGCGTACAGGCCAGCACTAACCCCGTCATGGTGCCAAGCAGCCACAAACCGGGCGTGCCCGGGGAGAGCCACTGACGGCCTTGATTGATCGCACCATCGACTAGAGCAAAGGGGGTCAGTAACCCGATGGCGAGCACCGTGCCAGGCAGGGCGTAGCCGACGGCTGCTGTGCGCGCCAGGCGTAGCCCAGGTGCGATCGTGCGCCGAGTACTCCAAGTGCGCGCTGCCCAGGCCAGTACCAAGCCGCTCAAGACGGTACAGACGGTGACCGCGAGCGCAATGAGTAGTGTATTTGAGGCGGCTTGCTGCAACATATTAGAGACCGTGCCGATTTGGCTCATGCGCATCGACGCCTGCCAACTCAAATGCAGGACAGGGATCACAAAGCCGGCCAAAACAGGAAGCAGGCAGAATAAACAGGCCGCTAAGCCTTGCCAACATGGCAGTTGCCTAGGTTGCATTGTGCGCGATTGATCCGTATTCGTGAAGCGTTGTCGCCTACGTGCATGTCGCTCGATTGCGATTAAGCCCAGCACTAAGATCAGCATGATTAAGGCAATATGTGCTGCGCCTGCCAAATCCGAACGTGTGACCCAAGTGGTGTAGATTGCAACGGTTAGCGTCTGTAGCCCTAAAAACTCTGAGGCGCCGACATCGTTGAGCGTTTCGAGCAAGGCTAATGTCGTGCCCACAACAATGGCCGGGCGCGCCATCGGCAACGCTACCCGAAAAAATAAGCTGAAGGGCCCGTGCCCGAGTCCGCGAGCAGCTTCAATCAGGTTGGCTGGTTGCGTTAAAAACATATGGCGCGCGCTGAGGTAAACATAGGGATACAGCACGCTACCTAAAATCAGAACCGCTCCTAACAAAGAGCGTGCATCTGGCAAGCGAAATTCACGCGGTGAGCTATAGCCAAGCACCGCTCGGATGAGGCTTTGAAGAGGCCCGATTGGGTGTAGAAGATCGAGGTACGAATAAGCCACGACATAAGTGGGTACCGCGAGAGGCAACAAAAGTGCCCAAACTAAAATTTGACGGCCAGGGAACTTGAAGGCAGTGACTAGCCAGGCAGCACCGGTTCCGAGCATCGCCACAACAACACCAACGCCCGCGAGCAGCAGCAGCGTGGTGAGCGCTGCATCAGGGATGACAAAGCGTGATAAGTGTGCCCATTGAGTGTTGGCTGAGCTGAGCGCAGAGACAAGCAAGGACGCGATGGGTGCGAGCACACAGAGCGCAATAAGGCTAGCAAGCGCTGTGGGCCAAACCCCCGTTGCGAGCCAGCGGTTGCGAGTCAATACC
>CALFXX010000047.1 GCA_937952975.1 uncultured Alcaligenaceae bacterium | reverse complement strand
TGACACCTCGGGCTTGATAAAGCGCATGGTGTCATAAATTGCCATACCCGCATAAACCGACCCGCCCGGTGAGTTGATGTAAAGCGCAACATCTTTGTCAGGGTTTTCAGACTCTAGAAATAGCAGCTGAGCCACAATAACGTTAGCAGACTGGTCATTGACCGGGCCCACCAAAAAAATGACGCGCTCTTTGAGCAATCTTGAGTAAATATCGTAGGCACGTTCGCCACGCCCAGATTGCTCAATGACCATCGGGATGTACCCAAGCGCGGTAGGCGTCACAGATTCGCCACCGTGCATAGATGCATAAAAGTCGGTAAAACGTTGCATTTATTTAGTTTCCATGACTTGGTCAAAGGGCACTTGCTCGTCTTCAACTTGCGCCTTGGCTAACGCATGCTGAACCACGTTGTCCTCGAGCACGATACCTTCGACTTCTGAGCGCCGTGCACGATCTGACAGATAATAGCTGACAACTTCAGCTGGTTTTTCGTAGCTTGAGGCAAATTCTTCAATGCGAGCACGAACCTGCTCTGGCTTAGCCTGCAATTGCTCAGCCTGAACCAGTTCAGATACTAGCAAACCGAGTTTTACGCGGCGCTCGGCCTCAGTTGCAAACGCATCAGCCGGAATAGGCATTTTGTCAGCGTTGGGCACGCCACGTTGGGTCAGTTCGGCGCGGGCTGCGGCAACGCGGGCCTCGCACTCGCTGTCGATCAGAGCCTTGGGTACGTCAAACGTAGCAACAGCCACCAAAGCATCCATCACGCTGTTTTTGGTGCGAGCCATCGTGCGTGCTTTGACTTCGCGCTCGATGTTGGCGCGGATATCTGTCAGCAGTTTTTCGACGTCGCCCTCGGTTTGACCCAAGGCTTTGGCAAACTCAGCGTCAAGTTCAGGCAAGATTGGCTCGGAAACCTCTTTAACCGTGATGGTGAATTCAGCCGTTTTACCTGCAACATCTTTACCACCGTAATCGGCTGGGAATGGCAACGGAAACACCTTGGTTTCGCCGGCTTTCATGCCGCGCACGGCGACCTCAAACTCGGGCAACATACGACCCTGGCCCAGCACAAACGGGAAATCTTCAGCTTTGCCGCCATCAAACGGCACACCATCGATGGTGCCCGCGAAGTCAAGCTTGACTTGGTCGTCGTCTTGAGCAGCGCGACCTTCAGCAGCCTTGTGCTGGGCGCGTTGCTTGCGCAGCACGTCAACCGTACGCTGAACCTCGGCTTCGCCAACGGCTGTCACAGCGCGCTTGATTTTCAGTGCGCCCAAATCGGGCAGCGTAATCGTTGGGTAGACTTCAAACGTTGCTACAAACGACAAGTCGTTTTCAGACTGGCCTTCTGTTTTTGGTGCCAATTTAGGGGCGCCCGCTACACGCAATCCAGACGCAATAATGGCTTGCTCAAAGGCCTGCCCGACCATTGTGTTGATTGAGTCGTAGCGGATGCCAGCGCCATGGCTGCGCTCGAGCATGGCCATTGGCACCTTGCCAGGACGAAAACCAGCAACTTTCGCTGTGCGCGAAACGCGCTTGAGTTCGGCCTGAACAGCTTTTTCGACATCGGCCATTGAGACCGAGATTTCAACACGGCGCTCGAGGCCGGAGAGGGTTTCAACCACAGGTTGCATGAAGATCTACCAAACAAAGATAACGGAGAGCGCAGCGGACAGCCCGCGCCAACTAGGTAATAAATGGTGCGAAGGGCGGGACTCGAACCCGCACACCTGTTACGGCGTCAGGACCTAAACCTGGTGCGTCTACCAATTTCGCCACCTTCGCAGTAGCCGAACATTGTAGCGCACCCTGCAGAGGTTTCCCGCCCACCTAGTCCCGGCAACTGGTTAAAATACGCAAATGAACCCACGTCTCGACACCTTACAGCCCTATCCTTTTGAAAAACTTCGCCTTTTATTGGCTCAGGCGGGCACCCCGCCTGCGGGCCTGCGGGCGATCAACCTTTCGATTGGCGAACCCAAACACGCTGCCCCGCAATGCGTAAAAGACGCTATTGTTGGCGCGCTTGACGGCTTATCAAGCTATCCGCCCACCAAGGGCGACCCAAAGTTGCGCCAGGCCATCAGTGAGTGGATTGGCAAACGCTACAACATCCCCTGCCCCAACCCCGAAACACAGGTGTTGCCCGCGCTGGGGTCTCGCGAAGCCTTGTTCGCCTTTGCCCAAGTCGTGCTCGATTCGACGAAAGACGGCATCGTGGTTTGCCCGAATCCTTTTTATCAAATTTACGAGGGCGCGGCACTGTTAGGCGGTGCCACGCCTTATTACGTCAATTCAGACCCAATGCTGAATTTTGGCTGCGACTGGGCGACAGTACCCACCGAGATCTGGGCGCGTACCCAATTATTATTCGTCTGCTCGCCCGGTAACCCAGCCGGCAATGTGATGGATCTTGCTGAATGGCAAACGCTCTTCGACTTATCCGACCGCTATGGGTTTGTGATCGCGTCTGACGAATGCTATTCAGAGATCTATCTTGACGAAGCAAATCCCCCCTTGGGCGGTATGCAAGCGGCGGTACAACTTGGGCGTACTGACTTTCGCAACTTGATCAGCTTTTCGAGTCTGTCCAAGCGTTCAAACGTGCCAGGCATGCGCTCTGGGTTTGTCGCAGGCGACGCACATCTCATCTCAAAATTTTTGCTGTACCGCACTTACCACGGCAGCGCACTGTCTCCTGTAGTTTCGGCAGCCAGCATCGCTGCCTGGCAAGATGAGGCGCACGTCATCGACAACCGCCAACAATACCGTGCCAAATTCGACGCAGTCCTGCCAATTCTTGAACCTGTGCTTAATGTCAAACGGCCCGACGCTTCGTTTTACCTTTGGGCGGGCACCAAAGGGTCTGATGCCGATTTTGTTCGCGATCTGCTGACTCACACCAACGTAACAACCTTGCCCGGCAGCTATGTTGGCCGAACAGTCAAGGGTGTAAATCCTGGGCAAAACCGTATTAGGATCGCGTTGGTCGCCCCACTGGCCGATTGCGTCGAGGCTGCGCACCGCATTGCAGACTTTGTGCGTAAAAATTAATTATTCGTTCGTTCATTACTCATTCTTTAATTTTATAAAGGCCTGCCATGACCTTAGATTTACAAAACACCATCGAAAGCGGTTGGGAAGATCGCGCTAACCTTTCACCCAAAGCGGCTAGCGCAGCCGTACGTGAGGCCGTCGCCCACACTCTCGACGCACTTGATACCGGCAGCCTGCGGGTTGCTGAAAAACTCAACGGCGACTGGGTCGTCCATCAATGGGTCAAAAAGGCCGTTTTATTGTCGTTTCGCCTAAACGACAACGGCGTTATGGGTCAGGCTCCCATGCAGTTTTACGATAAGGTTCCCCTCAAATTCGCCGACTTCAGCCAGGCTGATTTTCAAACGGCCGGCTACCGCGTTGTTCCACCCGCCGTGGCTCGCCGTGGCTGCTTTATCGGCCGCAATGTGGTGTTGATGCCGTCGTATGTCAATATCGGTGCTTACGTCGACGAAAACACCATGGTCGACACGTGGGCGACCGTTGGCTCTTGTGCCCAAATCGGCAAAAACGTTCACCTGTCTGGTGGCGTGGGCATCGGTGGCGTACTCGAGCCTCTGCAAGCGAATCCAACCATCATCGAAGACAACTGCTTTATTGGCGCCCGCTCTGAAGTTGTGGAAGGCGTGATCGTCGAAGAAAACAGCGTCTTAGCCATGGGCGTGTTTTTGTCGCAAAGCACCCGCATCTATGATCGCGAAACGAAAGAGATCCATTACGGTCGCGTGCCATCAGGCTCGGTCGTCGTGCCAGGTTCATTGCCTTCAGCCGATGGTACCCATAGCCTGAACTGCGCGATCATCGTCAAGCGGGTTGATGCACAAACACGTGCAAAAACTAGCATCAACGATTTGCTGCGCGCCTAAGGCAGGCATGGATGCGTCACGCGAAGCACTGCAATCCGTACGCGACTTAATTCGCTACGGCGTATCGCGCTTTAATCAAACCAAGCTGTCGTTTGGCCATGGGTCAGACAACGCTTGGGATGAGGCCGTTTACTTGGTGCTGAGCGCCTTGCATCTACCTCCCGATCAGCTCGAGCCGTTTATGGATGCGCGCGTGTTGCCCGAAGAAAGGCAAAAAGCGTTGCATTACATCGATGCGCGGTGTGAAAAACGGGTGCCAGCGCCCTACCTCACTCACGAGGCTTGGTTACAAGGCTATGGGTTTTACGTTGACGAGAGGGTGATTGTTCCGCGTTCGCCAATTGCCGAACTCTTAATGTCGCAGCTCAGTCCATGGATACTTGACCCTTACGAGGTGACAAGTATCTTAGACGTGTGCACGGGCTCAGGATGTCTGGCGATTATTGCCGCACACCAGTTTCCCGAAGCCTTTGTTGATGCCACAGATATCTCTGCGCAGGCTCTCGAAGTTGCCACTCGCAACGTGACTGAGCATGATCTCACTGATCGTTTAACACTACACCACGGTAGTTTGTTTGACCCGTTACCGGTATCCGCCCGTTACGATCTGATTATTTGCAATCCTCCGTACGTCAATAGCCAATCGATGCTTGCGCTTCCTGCTGAGTACCAGCACGAACCCTCGTTGGCCTTAGCTGGTGGTGATGACGGTATGGATTTAGTGCGCATTATTCTCGAGCAAGCGCCCGCTCATTTAAACGACCAAGGTATTCTTGTGCTTGAAATTGGCCATGAACGCGCGCATTTTGAAGCCGCCTTTCCTGAACTGGAGCCCGTGTGGCTTGATACCGCTGAGGCCTCAGATCAGATCCTATTGCTCACGCGCGAGCAGTTTTCGTCGTGATACGTGCAACTGGCTTGACCGTTCGACGCGGCGCAAAAGTACTGTTAGACCAAACCGATTTTGTTGTGCACCCAGGCGAGCGTGTTGGCTTTGTCGGTAAAAACGGTGCGGGCAAATCAACCTTGTTTGCCTTGATTCAACACGAGATCGATGCCGATGCCGGTCGCCTGGATTTTCCGGTGGGTTGGCGCATTGCAAGTGTCAGGCAAGAGATCGCCGACAGCAGCGACGCCGCACGCGAGTTCGTGATTGATGGCGATGTGCACTTACGGCATTTACAAGCACAGCGCGCGCTGATTGACGACACCGCACATACCAGTGATGACCACGCACAAGAGCAAGGATCGCGCATCGCAGAGCTTGAAGCCGAACTGATTGAAGCGGATGCCTGGACCGCCGTATCGCGCGCTGAACAACTTTTGGCGGGTTTGGGCTTTACCCCTGAGCAATGGTCTGAGCCTGTGGATAGCTTTTCAGGCGGCTGGCGCATGCGCCTGGCGTTGGCGCGCGCACTGATGGCGCCCTCTGACCTGTTACTGCTTGACGAGCCCACCAACCACCTTGATCTTGACGCCATGCTGTGGCTTGAAAAATGGCTTGGTGCCTATCAGGGTACCGTACTGTTGATCTCGCACGATACTGAATTTTTAGATGCTGTCGCCCAAACGATTTTGCACTTTGATCAAGGCAAGCTGATTCGCTACAAAGGTGGCTACGAGGATTTTGTCACCCAACGTGCCGAACGCCTGCGCCAAACCAAAATAGCGTTTGATAAGCAAACACGTGAGTCAGCCCGACTGCAAGGTTTTATTGACCGCTTTAAGGCAAAGGCGTCTAAAGCCAAGCAGGCACAAAGTCGCGTCAAGGCGTTGGCGCGTATGGATTTAATGGCACCGATCCGTGCCGAATCCGGTATTGAAATTCGTATCCCTACACCCAAGAGCATGCCCGACCCGTTGTTGGTGCTCGATGACATGCATGCTGGTTACACCACTGATGGCGGCAAACAAGTCGCCATCTTGCGCAACGTCAAGTTGATGGTACGCGGCGGTGACCGCATTGGTATTTTGGGGGTGAACGGCGCGGGTAAAAGTACACTGGTCAAAACGCTCGCCGGCGAGCTTGAGGTGCAAGGCGGCACGCGCTTAGCATCGCGTGGGCTTGAAGTGGGTTATTTCGCGCAGCATCAACTTGATATGCTGGATTTGGCCAGCAGCCCCTTACAGCACCTGATGCGCATCGCACCAGGCACGCGCGAACAAGAACTACGCAATTATTTGGGTGGCTTTGGTTTTGGTGGCGATCGCGTCACGGATACCGTCGAGCCCATGTCAGGCGGCGAGAAAGCGCGCCTGGCCCTATCTTTGATCGTTTGGCAAAAGCCAAATCTACTGCTGCTCGATGAACCAAGCAACCACTTGGATGTTGAAACCCGTGAGGCCTTGACCACAGCATTGGCCGAGTTTGGCGGCAGCATGCTGTTGGTGTCGCATGACAGACACCTGTTGCGTACCACCGTGGATAGCTTTTGGATTGTGGCCGACGGCGGCGTTCAAGAGTTTGACGGCGATCTGGAAGACTATCGCGACTGGCTGGCCCAACATCAAGCCCGCACGCGCAAACAAGAGGCCGCCGCACGTACTGCGGGCCGCGCCGCTGACAAAGTCACAGCGGCCGAACAAGCGGCCTTAGCCGCACAAGAAGCAGCGCAGGCAGCGGCCATGCAAGAGGCAAAGACTGCACCCTCAGCGCAAGAGCGCAAGCTCAACAAACGCGAAAGTGCTGAGCTCAGACAGCAAGCCGCACAACTGCGCAAACCGCTCGAACAGCAAATTAACAAACTTGAAAAAGAATTAGAGCAGGTGCAAACTAAGCTCAAGAGTCTTGATGCTTTAATTGCGGATTCAGACTTATACAGCGATGCACGCAAAGAAGAATGCGTGCGTGTGCTAGCTGAACACGGCGAACTCACGAAGCGCGCAGCGAGCCTTGAATCCACCTGGCTTGAACTACAAACGCAGCTCGAGGCTTTTGCCTAGCCCAAACTGAACCTTGTCCAGCGGCAAACACAGCAAAAGATCACCCAGCTTTGTGTGCCCTGGACAGGCTCAGCAAGACACCCTTTTAGCTTTGCGTAATCTCAAGCTTGGCGACGCCAAGCGCCAGTGTCTTTGAGCCCACCTCACGAAACTGAATCTGCGCTTGTGCGTCTAGGCCGCTACCCGACAGACCAATAATGGTGCCTTCGCCAAATCGACCGTGCCGCACACCCTGACCAATGCGAAACTGCTGAGTACCCACAGTGACCCCTGTTGTGACCGATCGCGGCGCCACAGCAGCATGCGCCGCAGCCCCTTGCCGGCCGTAGGTTGCACCTCCGCTATCACCGCTCGATTTCCAGCGTGGCTCAGAATCAACAAAGCCTTGCTTGGGCGTCAGCCATTTAAGATGCGCCTCTGGCACTTCGGATAAAAACCGCGAACGCATCGCATAACGCGTTTGACCGTGCAACATACGGCTTTGCGCCAAACTGAAATACAACCGTTCGCGCGCGCGCGTAATCGCCACATACATCAAACGACGCTCTTCTTCGAGCCCTGATTGCTCGAGGATACTGTTTTCGTGTGGAAACAGCCCTTCTTCTAAGCCAGTAATAAAAACCGCGTCAAACTCAAGCCCCTTGGCTGCGTGCACCGTCATGAGTTGCACCGCGTCTTGGCCCGCCTGTGCCTGGTTGTCACCCGCTTCAAGCGACGCATGCGACAAAAAAGCCGTCAAGGGCGACAAGCCACCGAAGCCAGCTTCGGTCGAGGCAATGGCGTCTTCTGAGAGACTACCACTCGCCGCCGTCGAACGTGTTGCAGAGCCCGACAGCCCCGACTCAGCAGGCATTGAATCCAAAGTGCGGGTTTGCGCATCAGACACAAGCACGACACCCGCCGGCAAACCCGACATGTTTGACTCTGAGGCAAAAGCAGCCGCCGCAGACACAAGTTCGTTTAAGTTTTCAATGCGATCGGCACCTTCACGGTCTTGCTGATAATGCTCGATCAAACCGCTTTGGGCAATGACATGCTCGACCATTTCTGGTAACGGTAAGTCGCGGGTTTCTGCAGCCAAGCGTTGAATCATCAGCGCAAACTGAGCCAAGTTTGAACCGCCTTTACCCGCCACGCGCGCCACGGCTCCAGACAAACTCGTATCAAACGCTTTTGCCTGATCGCCAAGTTGCTCAAGCGTGCGAGCTCCGATCCCGCGGGGCGGAAAATTAACGACGCGCATAAAAGACGTGTCGTCATTGAGGTTGGCCATCAAACGCAAATAGGCAAGCGCATGCTTGACCTCTTGACGTTCAAAAAAGCGCAAACCACCATACACTTTGTAGGCAACGCCTGCCGAAAACAGTCCGTGTTCAATCACGCGCGATTGTGCGTTGCTGCGATAGAGCACCGCAATCTGGCTGCGCTCTCGCCCGTCAGAGATCAGCCCCCTAACCTCATCAACCAGCCACCGCGCCTCGAGCAAATCAGTCGGTTGCTCAACCACCCTGATCTGTTCACCCTCGCCCTGCTCTGTCCACAGATTTTTACCTAAGCGCCCATCGTTGTGACTAATCAACGCATTCGCGGCATCTAGAATGTGCCCAAACGAACGATAGTTTTGTTCAAGACGAATGACCGCGCCATGCGCGTAGTCGCGCTCAAAGTCAGCCATATTGCCAACGTTTGCACCGCGAAACGCGTAGATCGACTGATCGTCATCGCCCACCGCGAACATGATGGCTCCGCCACCGGCTAACAGCGTGAGCCATTTATATTGCAAGGTGTTGGTATCTTGAAACTCATCGACCAACACGTGACGAAAACGGCGCTGATAGTGCGAACGAATCGGCTCGTTGCGCGATAACAGTTCAAAGGCGCGCAAGAGCAGCTCAGGAAAATCAACCACCCCTTCGCGCTGACATTGCGCTTCGTAAAGGGTGTAAATCTCGATCATGCGCCGCCGAAAACTATCAAACGCCTCGACATCGCCTGGACGCTGACCGTCTTCTTTCGCGCCATTGATAAAACGTTGTACATCGCGCGGAGGATATTTTTCGTCATCGATCGCGTTTGCTTTCAATAAGCGCTTGATCGCAGCGAGCTGATCCGCTGTATCTAAAATCTGAAAGGCTTGAGGCAAACCCGCATCGCGATGATGCGCCCTGAGCATGCGATTGCACAGGCCATGAAACGTACCGATCCACAAGCCGCGTGGATCAATCGGCAAGATTGCAGAGACCCTCGCGAGCATTTCGCGTGCCGCTTTATTGGTAAACGTGACGGCGAGCAACCCCTGCGGGCTGACTTGGCCTGTTTGAATCAGCCAGGCCATGCGTGTGGTTAACACACGTGTTTTACCACTACCCGCCCCGGCCAACACTAGCGCATGCTGCGCCGCGAGGGTGACTGCCTCGCGCTGAGGTGCGTTAAGTTTGTCGATCATGCCGCATAGCGGCGTAGGCGTAAGGCGAACTCTTGAAGGCTAGCGATGCCACTTTGTTGCGCGCGCTGGCACCAGTTCTGCAAATCATGCAGAAGTTGCTCACTTGAAGCCGAAGAGCTATCCCAAAGCTTGGCGAGGTCGTGGCGCATTTGCACCATGGTTGCCAGTACAGCGGTTTGAGAAAGAGCTTGATCAATGCGTGCCCGTTCGACCGCAGGAAGGGTTTCGTCGCCACGTCCAAGCCAATGGGTGGCTGCAGCAAGCGCCTCAGTGTGGTTCGCATCTTGGGCGGTAGTCGTAGAGGTCTTCAAGCGCGTCAGTTCTGCGCGACAGGCAGCTTTCATGATGGTGGTATAGCGCTCAAGAATCTCAAAGCGATGGGCAATCACGCCTTGCAAGGTGCGGGCATCCACCCCGGTTTTACCGGTCGCCTCAAGCCTCAAGCGAGGCGCTACTTTTTTAACCTTGGCCAAACCAACAGCTTGCAAACCCAAGATGTAAGATCGG
>CALFXX010000046.1 GCA_937952975.1 uncultured Alcaligenaceae bacterium | reverse complement strand
TAAAACACTTCGTTAAAAATCCTAACATGCAAAAGTGTATGTTCGGGTGCAAAACAGTTTTCGGGTGCAAAACAGTCAAGACAGGCTCGCGGTGCGAAGTTGCAATTTCGAGCGTAAAACATCAATCATATACAATCTATGCGACAGAGGCGTGAATCAGAAGTTTGCGGGCTCTGAATTGGCGACACGGGTTGTGCATGACAGCAGAAGTTCGTTATTTTGTCATTTATGGTGTGACAGACTCAGGTAGTACTTTCAGGCCCAGTGATTGGGCTGAGCGGCTTGCCGGTGTTCTGGCGCCTTACCGCCCGCCAGGCACGTTGGGGGGCTACATCTCATACTCGCCTTACGCTGTACCTTCGACCCTCGAGGGGCAGCGTTGCGTCGTGGTTGATGGTCGACTACGCGATCTCGAGCCTCTAGCCTGGCAATTCGTGCACGACTTTGCGCATGACAATCAGCTTAAAACAAAAGCTGATTTGCCAGAGGATCCCTTGGCGCGACACTCGACTTAATTCGCGAGTTTGTCAGCGCAGGTACACGAGTTTCCGTGCGTAGGTTCCCTCGGCGCACCATTCGTCCTCCCTTTAACGGGAGGATTTTCAGGTCTTGAGTTAAATAACTGGCGTCACAACCTTGCCATGCGTAAACATGTTGTGTAGATTTTCAAGTACGCAGTCAGTCATGGCGCGGCGTGTTTCGTGTGTGGCGCTTGCAACGTGCGGCATCAAAACAACGTTGTTCAGTGTTTTCAGCTGATCAGGGACTTTTGGTTCGTTTTCGAACACATCAAGGCCAGCGCCACCGAGTTCGCCCGAAGTCAGTAGGCGTACCATCGCGGGTTCGTCAATCACTGAGCCACGCGCGATGTTGATCAAGCGGCCTGACGGGCCGAGCGCGCGCATGATCTCTTCGTTGATCAGATGCTTCGTGCTGGCACCACCAACCGTTGCGAGCACCAGAAAATCACTTTCACGAGCCAGTTCGAGCAACGAGGCTTGGTAGGCGTAAGGTACGTCGTTGCGTGGCTTGCGGTTGTGATACGAAACTTTCATGTCAAAACCTAAGCCGCGACGCGCGATCGCTTCACCAATGCGTCCTAAACCCACAATCCCTAGTTTTTTGCCGCTGACCCGCACACCCAGGGGGAGGCTGCCGGTTTTGTTTTCCCAGTGGTTTTCGCGTACGAAGCGATCGCCCCAGCCGATGTTACGAGCGCAGGCAAGCAACAAGCCCCAAGCAATATCTGCGACGCAGTCGTTTAACACGTCAGGTGTTGTGCTGACCTGAATCTTGCGTGCGGCGGCACTTTCAAGATCGATTTTGTCGTAGCCAACACCCCAGGTGCAAATCGCCCGCAACTTGGGTAGCGCCGCGATAATCTCAGTGCTGCATCCGAAGTTAGCTGTGGTTGCAACGACCTCGACGCGGTCGGCATGCTCGCGCAAGAAGG
>CALFXX010000045.1 GCA_937952975.1 uncultured Alcaligenaceae bacterium | reverse complement strand
GTGGGTACCAAGGCCTGCTGCGGCCTCGCGAATGGCTGCCGCCAGCGCGGGCAGTTCCAAACCGTCGATACGCAACCTCCGAACGCCCTGCTGCAGACGTTCGAGGTGTCGGTCCAGCAAGCGCGGGACGCCCTGCACGACGGCGATGGTTTCAAAGAGCCCATCGCCATAGGCCAGTCCACGGTCCGTCACCGGTACCGCCCCGGTGGACGTCAGCCCGGACGAACGCAGCGGCCGCATGGCATCGGTCACGTTTTCTCCACGCCCAGACCGCGTAACAGACCACGCGCTTTGGCACGGGTTTCCGCCAACTCGGCGTCGGGAACGGAGTCGGCGACGATGCCGGCCGCTGCCTGCACATACAGCATGCCGTCTTTGATGATGCCGGTACGAATGGCAATCGCAACATCCATCTCGCCGCCATAGCTCAGGTAGCCTGCCGCGCCGCCATAGATCCCACGGCGCACCGGCTCGAGTTCGTCGATCATCTGCATCGCCCGCACTTTGGGTGCGCCCGTCAAGGTGCCTGCCGGAAACGAAGCACGCAAAACATCCATGTTGCTCATACCGGCCTCAAGTGTGCCAGCCACATTTGAAACCAGATGCATGACATGCGAATAGCGCTCGATCACCATGGTGTCGGTGACTTTCACGGTGCCGATTTTGGCGACACGGCCTACGTCGTTACGGGCCAGATCAATCAGCATGACATGTTCTGCACGCTCTTTGGGATCGGCCAGCAGTTCTTCGGCGAGTGCTGCATCAAGCTCGGGGGTTGCGCCGCGCTTACGGGTACCCGCCAACGGTCGAATCGTGATGGTGGTTTCGGGCGCCGAGCCAGCAGGCTCACCCTCTTTGAGAGGCAAGGCCTCTTGGCGCACAAGAATTTCGGGCGAGGCTCCAACCACTTGAAAGTCGCCGAAGTTCCAGTAGTACATATAGGGCGAGGGGTTCAGGCTGCGCAACGCGCGATATAACGACAGCGGTGAATCGCTGAACGGTTTGGTAATCACTTGCCCCACCTGCACTTGCATCAGATCGCCTGCTGCGATGTATTCTTTTGCGCGCAACACTGCCGCGAGGTAGTCGGCCTTGGCAAAGTGCCGTTCTTCGGCTGTGACCACACTTGAATGGCTATAGGGGATTTCAATAGGTTTACGCAGCTTAATCCGCAACTCTTTGATGCGCTGCTGGGCGCGATTAAACGCCTCGGGCGCGGCCGGGTCTGCGTACACCATCAAATAGATGCGCCCCGCCAGGTTGTCAACGATGACTAGCTCATCGACTTGCAATAACAAGATATCGGGCGGGCCTTCGCCCATCCCTGCCGGATAGGGTTTGGTGGCGGGCCCGAGTTTGGGTTCGATGTGTCGCACCGTGTCGTAGCCAAAATATCCTGCCAGGCCGCCGGCAAACCGTGGCATGCCTGGGCGCAAGGCGACTTTAAAACGCGCTTGATATTGTGAAATAAAGGTTAGTGGGTCGCCCTGATAGGTTTCAATCACCTTGTCATCGCGCAGCACTTCAGTGGTCGTGCCGCGAGCGCGGATGACGTTGCGCGCGGGCAGGCCAATGAACGAATAGCGCCCAAAACGCTCGCCACCCACGACTGACTCAAGCAGGCATGAATTTTTGCCACCTTGAGGGCCACTGTGCGCGAGTTTTAGATAAATTGCGAGAGGGGTATCGAGATCGGCATAGGTCTCGGCGACCAGAGGGATCCGGTTATAGCCTTGCGCTGCCAGAGCTTTAAATTCGATTTCAGTCATTTTTTGACAATTCTCGTATGACGGTTTTAAGTATCACGTGCAACACGGCAGAGGGATCGGTGAAACAATAAAAAAGCCCGGCCATGTTTGGACGGGCTTGGCTTGTATGTTTTAGTCTGGTGGCCTAAGCCTTAAGACTGACTGCTGACAAAACCTTACCCGAGGCAAAAACGCCACCAGCGCCACGAGGCGCTAGTTGCGAGTTGAATCGGGTTGAATGTGTTCATCTTTAAAAATTCTGTTTTAACGCGCCGCAACCCAGTGAGCCGCCGCTTCGATTGAGTCAACTATAGCATCGACATCAAGCGTTTGCACGCTTTGGCCTTCGTTGTAGCCGTAAGGGACGGCTAAAACGCTACAGCCTGCGGCGCGTGCCGATTGTGCGTCGTTGATTGAATCACCCACCGCCACACTGCGCGCCGGGGCGCTTTTTAACAAATGACAGGCATGCAGCATGGGGGCGGGGTGCGGTTTGGCGTGCTCTAGGGTATCGCCGCACACCACGGCCTGAAAATAGGGCGCTAACCCGGTGCGCTCGAGCAGGGGCAAGGTAAATTCGGTCGCTTTGTTGGTCACAACCGCCAGACGCAAGCCCATGTTTTTCATTAACTCGAGCCCAGACATCACGCCGTCAAACATGACCGCTTGCTCGCCATTGACCCGATGCAAGTTACGAAAATAAGACTCGCGCGCACGCTCAAAGAGTTCGGGCGAGATTGAGGCTGGGTCAGCATCGACGGTCAGCATGCGCATGACCAGATTTTTTGCCCCTTTACCAATAAAGGTCGCAATCTGTGCCTGAGGCAGGCTCGACAGCCCAAGCTCTTGGCGCATCGTGTTGGCCGCGTTGGCCAGATCGGGGATGGTGTCCATTAAGGTGCCATCCAGATCAAGTAAAACAGCGTCAAAGGCCGAAGAGGAGCGGGTAGAGCTAGCGGTGGTTGAAGGCATCAGGCGTGATCAAGGTGACGGTTAACGTACTTAATTTGTGCGGGTTTCAGCTAAGGCGAGCTGTTCGCGCATCTTTTGGATGACAGCAGAGTAATCGGGTTGACCAAAAATCGCCGACCCAGCAACAAACGTATCAGCTCCCGCCGCGCGAATTGCACCGATATTGTCAATTTTGACCCCCCCGTCGACTTCAAGGGCGATCGGCTGGCCCCCAGCCTGCACATGAGCGTTAATCAGTGCGCGTGCCTGGCGCAACTTATCTAGCGTGCCGGGGATAAAACTCTGCCCACCGTAGCCCGGATTGACCGACATCAATAAAATGATGTCGACCTTATCCATCACATGGGTGAGCCAGTTCAGGGGCGTGGCGGGGTTAAAGACCAAACCGGCCTGACAGCCCTGATCACGGATCAGCGCGAGGCTGCGATCGACGTGTCGCGAGGCCTCGGGGTGAAAGGTGATGATATTGGCCCCAGCCTTGGCAAACGAGGGGATCAGACTATCGACCGGCTCAACCATCAGATGGACATCAATCGGCACATTGACATGAGGGCGGATTGCTTCGCATACCATCGGACCAATGGTCAGATTGGGCACGTAATGATTATCCATGACGTCAAAGTGGATCCAGTCGGCGCCGGCGGCCACAACATTTTTGACTTCTTCGCCCAAACGAGCGAAGTCAGCAGATAAAATGCTGGGTGCAATACGTGCTTTTGGTCGTGCGGTCATTTCTGGCATGATGGTCGAACATCAAAATAGGGTAGTTCCATTATTGCAGTTTTCTTTGGATCTCATTGTGAAACCATTTGAGTTAACCGTGGCAGTCGAGCCGCGTTTTGTGCCTGATCAGTCAGATCCGGCCAAGCAACAGTTTGTTTTTGCGTATACGGTTCGTATTACGAACACGGGCGAGCGGCCCGCGCAAGTGATTAGTCGGCACTGGATCATCAGCGACAGCGAACAAGTGGCCCAGGAGGTCCGTGGCTTAGGTGTGGTGGGTCAGCAGCCCCTTTTGGGGCCCGGCGAAACCTTCGAGTACACCAGTGGTTGCCCTCTTAAAACGCCGGTGGGTACGATGCGCGGCAGTTATCATTGCGTGGGTGAAAACGGCGTCCCCTTCGAGGTTGAAATCCCCGAGTTTGTGCTCGCCATGCCGCGTACCCTTCATTAAGCGACAGCCCGAGCCCGCGTTAAAACCTCTAAAAACGCTAACAATTAGGTTATTTGCGATGCCACGTATTTTTTTTCGAGCGCTGCTGCTAGGTGTGTTGGCCGTGTTGGCTGCGTGTTCAAGCCCGCCGCAAGTAGCAGATTCGACTTCGGCGGCAGGCAGTGAGGCCTCGGTCGTTGTGCCTGGTGCTCCCGTGGCCGACAGCGCCGCGCGTACTTTAAGCGCCAAGTTCGCGGCAGTTGGTTGGGGCGATTTACCAGGTTGGTCAAATGACGATTTGCGTGGGGTCTGGACAACCTTTATGCGTAACTGCGCTGGCTTGATGCGCCCAACTGCTGTGAACCTAGCGGGCCCCACTCGCGCAACGCCGCGCGCCTGGCAAGCGGTCTGTGCGGCCGCCTCTGACCCAGCGCGTGCGCCCGCAGCCAACAATCCCGAGGCAGTCCGCAAGTTTTTGCAAACCTGGCTGACACCGTGGCGGCTCGATGGTGCAGATGGCAAGCCCGCCAGCAGCATCGTGACGGGTTATTACGAGCCCTTAGTGGTGGGGTCGCGTAAGCAAGGCGGTGTGTATCAATGGCCGCTCTACACCGTGCCTGCAGATTTGCTGACCATCGATCTAGGTAAAGTGTATCCAGAGCTCGCTGGTAAGCGTGTGCGCGGCAAGTTAGAGGGCAATCGGGTGGTACCGTACGATAGCCGTGCAGCCCTTGAGGCGTCTGCGCGCAAACCGCCTGTCGTGGTGTGGGTCAATGACCCCGTCGATAATTTCTTTTTGCAGGTGCAAGGCTCTGGTCGTGTTCAGTTAAGTGACGGGCCGGGTGCGGGTCAAACGATACGCGTTGCCTATGCTGACCATAACGGTCACCCCTATGTGTCGATTGGTAAGTGGCTTGCCGATAAAGGCGAGATGCAACTGTCGCAGACCTCAATGCAAAGTATTCGTGAATGGGCCAAGCGAAATCCTAATCGCGTGCCCGAGATGCTCAATGCTAATCCAGCGTTAGTGTTTTTTAAAGAAGAACCCATTACTGACCCCGAGATCGGGCCTAAAGGGGCGTACGGTGTTCCCTTAATGGCGCAGCGTTCGATCGCGGTGGATACGACGTTTGTGCCCCTCGGTACGCCAGTATTTTTAGCCACGACACAACCTGCTTCGACGCAAACCATGAATCGCCTAGTGTTCGCACAAGATACCGGCACCGCGATCAAGGGTGCCGCGCGCGCCGACTTTTATTGGGGGTTTGGTGACGCTGCCGGGGCTCAGGCTGGCCGCATGAAACAGGCAGGGCAAATGTGGGTGCTGTGGCCTAAACAGGCTGGTGCACCGAGTGCGCGATGACCCGCCAATGAACACCCCAATCGTTGTCTGCGGCACGGGGATCGTGGGGTTGGCCACGGCACTGGCATTGGCGCGACGCGGGCAGCAGGTTACCTTGCTGGGGCCGCGTCAAACGTTTGCGGCCACCACGCCTGAGGTTTTTCATCCGCGCGTGTATGCCATCTCACCCGCAAGCCAACGCTTCTTGGCGTCGCTTGGGGTCTGGAACATGCTCGACGCGCAGCGCTTCACTGCGGTGCAAGCGATGGAAATTCATGGCGACGGTGCGGGATTGGTGAATTTAGAGGCCTGGCAGGCAGCGATCCCAGAGCTAGCTTGGATTGTTGAGTCGGGCGAGATCGAGCGTGTACTCACCCAGGCGGTACAGATTTTTGGCTTGAACTGGGTCACTGAAAAATTTGCGACGTACAGCCAAGCGGGTGATTCCGACTACTCTGCGCCCAACGCTTCGGCCCAACGCTTGCCCAGCCTCACGACCGACCAAGGCACCGTTTTACAGGCTGAACTTTTCATCGCAGCCGACGGGGCCCAATCGCCTTTACGTATGGCCGCTGGTTTGCCCAGCGATATCAAACCGTACGGTGTCACTGCAATCGTGGCGCATTTGAACTGTTCACGTCCGCATCAAGGCACCGCCTGTCAATGGTTTAACGAGCAAGGCGTGCTCGCCTTGCTGCCGATGCCCGCGACACAAGCTGGCCCACAAGTATCGTTAGTTTGGTCGCTTAAAGAAGCGCTTGCGCAAGAGTTGCTCGCGTTACCCGCGCCAGAGCAAGCGACCCAACTGAGTGCACGCCTTGCCGCGCTGACTGCGGGTCGGTTGGGCGCACTCACGCTGCGTGGCCCGCTGCACGCTTTTCCCTTATCGTTAAATCAGTCGCCTATGATTGGCGAGCGCATTGCTCTGGCCGGCGACGCGGCGCATCGGGTGCATCCACTTGCCGGGCAGGGATTAAACTTGGGGCTCGGCGACGTCGAGGCTTTGGTAAACGTGCTGGCTCAACGCGAAGCGTTTCGCAGTGCCGGTGATCCGATAGTGTTAAGGCGTTATCGGCGCGCGCGTGCTGAGCCTGTGTTGGCGATGCGCGTCGTAACAGATGGGTTGCATCGTCTATTTGAGGCGCAAAGTGCTCCGGTGGCATGGTTGCGTAATATTGGTATGTCGGCGGTTCAAAAGTTACCGATGCTTAAGCGGTATTTAATCGCGCAGGCCTCTCGCTAGATATCGTGTTGCAGAAACTATCGCTTAGGAGCAGTACGCTTGAAAAAATTATTGAAGGTTAAATGGCTTGCTGCGTTATGCCTGTTGGGCAGTTTTTCTATGACCTGGGCGCAAAAAGCCCCAGCCGTTGAGGCGAACCTCGAGGCTAAAACACTGGCAGTGCAAAAACTTTTTGCAGAGCGTTTTGGCAACCCCCCCATTAATGCTGTGCGCCTGACCCCATATGGTCTGTACGAAGTGCAGCTTGGTATGGACTTGGTTTACACCGATGAAAAAGTGAATTTCGTTTTAGATGGCACACTCATTGACGCCAAGACTCGCCGAGATATCACCCGCGAGCGTCAAGATTCTTTGGCACAAATGCCTTTTGACCAATTGCCGTTTGAGTTGTCGTTCAAACAGGTGCGCGGAGATGGTTCGCGCAAAATGGCAATCTTTGAAGATCCCAATTGCGGCTACTGTAAGCAGTTACGAAAATCGATCGAAAGCCTTGATAATGTGACTATCTTTACTTTTCCGTATCCAATCTTGTCACCAGACTCAACGCAAAAAGTTCGTAACGTTTGGTGTGCGTCGGATCGTTCTGCGGTATGGGATGCCTGGATGATTCAAAATAAAGTGCCCGCCACGCTGGATTGTGAAGTGCCAATTGATCAGATGGTGGCGCTCGGTCAAAAGCTGATGGTACGAGGCACGCCTGGTTTATTTTTTGCTGACGGCTCGAGGGTCGGGGGCGCGATCCCCAAAGAAGAGATTGAAAAACGCTTACAACAGGCGATGTAGAGACACGCCGGTGACACAGTTATTTTGTACCAACAAAAATTAGGAGCATTTGATGCGTATTGCCGTACTCGATGATTATTTGAAGGTTGCCCCCAATATGGCTCAGTGGGATAGTCTGAACGCTGATGTCAGTTTTTTTTCTGAGTACATACAGCCAGCCGATATGGCCAAGACCCTCGAGGGGTTCGAGGTAATTGTGGCCATGCGCGAACGTTCTGCGTTTCCGGCAACGCTGATTAAAGCTTTGCCTAACTTACGCTTGCTGGTTACCACAGGCATGCGCAATAGTTCGGTCGACATGGTCGCTTGTCGCGAACAGGGTATCGATGTGTGCGGCGCCCCAGGTGATCCAAAAAGCACTGGTGCCACGGCTGAGCTTGCGTGGTCACTGCTGCTTGCACTGTTTAAGCAGATTCCTAAAGAAGCCGCCAATATGCAGCAAGGTTTGTGGCAAACCAGCATGCCTCCTACGCTTGAAGCCAAGCGTCTCGGCCTGGTTGGCGCGGGTCATTTGGGTCAGTGCGTTGGCCGCGTCGGGTTAGCCTTTGGGATGGAGGTTGTCGCCTGGAGTCCAAACCTGACTGAAGAGCGCGCAGCCAAAGCTGGCGTCAAACTGGTATCCAAACAAGAACTCTTTTCAACCTCAGATGCGATCAGCGTGCACATGGTGTTAAGCGATCGCTCGCGCGGTATTGTTGATGCAGCAAGTTTGCAAATGATGAAATCGACCGCCTACTTGATCAATACGTCACGCGCCGGTCTGATCGATCAGCCAGCCTTACAAAAATTATTGATCGACGGGAAAATTGCCGGGGCTGGGTTGGATGTCTATGACGCAGAGCCTCTGTCAGCAACAGATGCTTGGCGCAAAACACCGCGTACCTTGCTGACCCCACACCTTGGTTATGTCACACCCGAAAACTTTGCAGTCTTTTACGCTAATGTTGTGGCGGATATCCAGGCTTGGGCATCGGGTAGCCCGATTCGAGTGTTGAACTAATGCAGCCAGTCTTGCCTGTTCATGTCGTTGCGCGACTGCTTCTCGTTTTATTGTTAGCCGCTGGAGTTTATTTTTTTAGCGGCTTTGTCGTGCCAGTACTGGCTGCCCTGATCATTGGGTTTGCCAGTTGGCCGCTTTATTCAAAATGGGTTCAGGTGTGCCGCGGCCAGACAACCTTGGCGGCAAGTGTGGCGCTCGTTTTTATTTTGCTCGGGCTTGTCGTGCCCTTGTCGATTGCTTTGTACTACTCAGTCAACGAGGCCAGTCATCTTTTGGCTTGGCTGTTGGCCGCCAATCGACAGGGCGTTGGCGCCCCTGCGTGGATTGTTGCCTTGCCCTACGTGGGCGAGAGGTTGGGTCATTACTGGGCCGAGTTCTTAGGGCAGCCTCATGCGCTGGGCGGCTTGGTTGAGATGATCAGCGGGCAACATATTGGCAATATTTATAGAGTCATTTTGTCGGCGACCGGCAACGCTTTTCACATCATGCTCACGCTCTTGTTTATGCTGATCACTTTGTTGTTTGTGTACAAAGATGGTCACCGCATGGTGGGTCAGCTTGATGTACTGGGCGAACGCGTCTTGCCTTTGAGATGGCAGCGTTTTTCTCGCGTCATTCCAGCAACCATTAGCGCGACGGTGACCGGCATGGGGTTGATCGCGATTGGCGAGGGTGTGGTGTTAGGCGTCGCGTATTGGATCGCCGGTGTACCTTCACCAGTATTACTTGGTGTGATTACCGCTTTTATGGCGATGATTCCAGGCGGAGCCCCGTTGTCGTTTACGTTGATCTCGTTATATCTCGTGGGTTCGGGGGCTCCAATCGCTGGAGCAGGTTTGTTTGCCTGGGGCACCATTGAATTGTTTATCGTCGATAAAACCTTGCGGCCTCGCTTGGTTGGCGGCCCGGTTAAGTTGCCCTTCTTACCAACGTTCTTTGGCTTGGTAGGCGGGGTAAAAACCATGGGGATCGTCGGGCTGTTCATCGGCCCCGTGCTGATGGCCCTGATGGTGGCGCTATGGCGTGAGTGGGTGTTTGACGTTAAGGCTGCGCAATCTGAGCGCTGAAATATCGATGTCGCTTATCAAAGCGATCAACGCTGCGACTGAGTCTACTTGCATTTTTGCGAGTATGCGCGAGCGATGAAGCTTGATAGTGGCTGCAGCCGAACCATCGGTTGTGGCGATTTGTTTGTTGGTTTTGCCGACAATAATGGCGTCAAACACTTCGCGTTCGCGAGGCGTTAGCGTGGCATAGAGCTTTTCGACAGCAAGCGCTTTTATTAATAAAGCATGATTTGCGCGATCTTTTTCAAGCGCTCGGTCAACGGCATTTAATAACTCTTGCATCGAAAACGGTTTTAGCAAAAAATCGCTTGCGCCTTGTTTCATCGCTTGCACAATTTGCGCTGGCAGGCTTTCACCACTGATAAAAATGGTGGGTGTGGTCCAGCCGTGTTTGGCTAAATCGAGTTGTAAGTCAGCCCCGTTTTGGTTCGGCATGCGCATATCAAGCACAAGCACAGCGGGCGAGACTGGCGTGGCGTGTTTCAGAAATTCATCAGCGCTTGCGTATGCGTTTACGGTAAAGCCCTGGCGCTTTAGCATGCCGGTTAACGCACTTCTAATTGACGCGTCATCGTCGACAAGATAAATATGACCAGTTGTTTCGACTTGCATGTTGTGACACCTAAGTTATTTTCTTAGGGTACAAAAAACTCGCGCCTTATGAAATACGCTAATTGGCGTACCTTATAAAGTGTTGACCTCTGCGCGGCCCGCCTCCACAGCAAATTTTGCCAGGACAAAGGCCTGAGAAGCTGGGTCGCGTGCATCGTGCACCGCGACGAGTGTGGTGGTAAGTTGCTTAGGCGTCAGCTCAACAACGCCATAGCCGCGCGACGCAGCATTGGCAAAGATAAAGTGCGGATTGTTTTCAAGCTGTTTTGCAAGCTGAGTGGGTGTGGCACTGGATAAAGAGGTAATACTTGTGCCGCAAAATTCGACGCCAATCGCTTCGCAGTCTGGATTGTTGTAATCCGACAATACGTGCCCCACCCAGTTCTCGTGGATGTCGCCGCCTAAGATGACCGGGTTACCCAGACGCGTTTGAAGCATCGAATCCGTGAGACGCCGGCGTGCTGCCGGATAACCATCCCAACCATCGTTTCTAAGCGACTGCCCGCCGGTGGTGCTGTAGTTGCGTCGGCCAAACAAGGTTTGTTGGCCGAGCACGTTCCAGCGGCTGCGAGACGTTGCAAACTGTTGAGTCAGCCAGCGCTCTTGGGCATCGCCTAGCAACGTGCGTTGCGGCTGATTGACGCTTGCGCAGTTACTTGGGTCAACGCGTGCCGAGCCTGCTCGTCCGTTAGGCGTACATGCTTGAAGGTCGCGATATTGCCTGTCGTCAAGCGTGTAGAGTGTGGCTAAACGTCCATAGGGTACACGGCTGAACACCCGTGCCTCATCGCCCTGCCCAGAAAGTAGTTTGTCAAAGCTGGCTCGAGTGACGGGCATATTTTCATAAAACGCCTGATACGCAGCGCGCCGACGTGCCATAAAGTTTTCTACTGGCGTACCCGACAAGCCCTCGTGCGTGCCTGCGTAGTCGTTTTGAACTTCGTGATCGTCCCAGGTCACTAGCCAAGGGTAGGCCGCGTGAATCGCTTGTAGATCTGGATCAGATTTGTGTAGTGCATAGCGGCTACGGTAACCCTCAAGTGTTGTGATCCAGCCGCCAGTCGTCGGCCTTACGTCAAGGGGGCGAGATGAAGGGTATTCGTAAATGTAGTCGCCTAAAAACAGCACAACATCAAGATTTTCGGCAAGCATGTGCCGATACGCACTGTAATAACCATTGCCCCATTGTTGACACGATGCGTAGGCTAAACGCAGGCGGTTCACTTCGGCCTGTGGTGCCGGAAAGGTGCGAGTGCGCCCTGTTGTGCTGATCGCGGCACCTGCAATGAAGCGATAAAAATAGGCTCGCCCAGGTTCAAGACCCATGACCTCGGCGTGCACAGAGTGCCCAAGTGTCGCTGTGGCTAGCACAACACCGGTCGCAGCGATACGACTGAACTGCTCGTCATGGGCAAGCTGCCAGGTGACGGCCACGGGTTTAGTTGTGAGCGCGGCAGCTTCGAGGGCTGGTGTGCCCAGACGTGTCCAAAGCACAAGTGAGTCACTCGTGGGCGAGCCACTTGCTATCCCTAGACTGAAGGGATCTACCGACCAGGTTTGTTTAGCTATCCCAACGCTTGGCAACCCCAACAGGGCCGCCGAAGCACCAGCAATCTTTAAAAGCTCTCGGCGTTGCATGGCTTGTAGCCTTGAAAAACCTGGCGTGTTGGGCGCGCGGTATCGGGGGGCATCAGAACAGCGCTGCCGCTCCAAACATCGCAAAGATTCCAAAACCTACAGCCACAATGCCCAGGCCACCGGCCAACCAGGCCAGCATCATGACATTCGTGATGATCGAAGACGAAGCCAGCACGATCGCGACTTGCAATACGCCTGACGAAATTTCGAGGTTGTGATACTTGTGGTTGGCAAGTTCACCCAGCGCTTGTGCCTTTTTTGCACGCTCGGCAAGTTCTTTGCGACCTTCGCCGGTTTCAGGCTCAGTATCGTAGCGCTTCGCAGTCTCAGCCCATTTTTTTATCTGCGCGACAGTCTTTGGATCTTCGGCAGTTGGGCCGATTTGCGCAGCTTGCAAAGCAACGTCAGTCGTTGTTTTGCGAATCGACTTCGCCTGAAAAAACGCCCACAAGTTAGACGCCTCAACTTGTTTGGTAATGACTTCGGTTTGATACGCTTTACTTAGAGTTTCGCTGATCGCTAAAAAAAGTGCCAGCACTGCAATCACGAGTGCAACTTTTTTATTTGAGGGGTCAACGTGTCCGTGTCCTGACATGACGGGGCTCCTTAGTGGTGCTGGGGTTGGTGAGCTTGGCTCAAAAGTTTTTCGGTATACGCGATTGCGATAGCAGATAAGACAAAGGCAAGATGGATCAGCGTTTGCCACATGAGGGTGGGTTCTGCAATGCTGGGCGCATTAATAAAGGTCTTGAGCAAATGAATCGACGAGATCCCGATAATTGCGGTTGCCAACTTAACCTTCAATACCCCAGCATTGACGTGCGACAGCCATTCGGGCTGATCAGGGTGATCTTCAAGCCCCATACGCGAGACAAAGGTTTCCCAGCCACCCACAATGACCATGACGAGCAGATTTGAAATCATGACGACGTCAATCAAACCAAGCACGATCAGCATGAGTTCGGTCTCGCTGATCGACTTATCAACGCTCATCATGGCGATCAGGTGTAACAGTTCTTTCCAAAATTGCCAGACATATACGCCCTGCGCGACGATTAGCCCGATATAGAGCGGGGCTTGTAGCCACCTGCTCATGAAAATCCAGCGTGGTAGCGCTTTTAAAGTTGTGTTGTTTGTGTTCATTGGGAGTGTTTAAACTGTTAAGTGGGATAGGTACCAGGCAGCAAAATACTTTTATCGACCGTTTCAATGTCGGTGCGTCCACAAAAAGCCATTGTCAGATCAAGCTCTTTGTGCAAGATTTCGAGTACTTTTTTGACGCCGGTTTCGCCCATTGCGCCCAAACCGTACAAAAAGGCGCGACCAATATAACAACCTTGTGCACCAAGTGCCCGCGCTTTTAAGATGTCTTGACCGCTGCGTACGCCGCCATCCATATGAATTTCGATTTGTTTGCCAACGGCCTCGACGATGGCCGGCAACGACTCAATGCTTGAGGCTGCACCATCAAGCTGACGTCCACCGTGATTGCTCACGATCAGCGCGTCGGCACCGCTGTTTAGTGCCATGCGGGCATCCTCGACGTCTTGAATCCCTTTCAAGATCAGTTTGCCGCCCCATAGCTTTTTGATCCAAGCCACGTCATCCCAGTTCAGTCGTGGATCAAATTGCGAAGCAGTCCACTCGCTGAGCTTGCTCATGTCGCTGACGCCCTGAACATGCCCCACGATATTGCCAAACTGACGATTTTTAGTACCAAGCATCCCCATCGCCCAGCGTGGCTTGGTGGCAATATCAAGGATATTGGCCAGGGTCATCTTGGGTGGTGCACTTAAACCATTTTTTAAATCTTTATGGCGTTGCCCTAATATTTGCAAATCAAGCGTTAAAACCAAAGCCGAACAGTTGGCGCGTTTTGCGCGCTCAATCAAGCGCTCGATGAAGCCGCGATCTTTCATTACGTACAGTTGAAACCAAAACGGATGATGGTTGGTGCCCTCAGCCACCGCTTCAATTGAGCAAATGCTCATGGTTGATAACGTAAAAGGGATGCCAAATTCTTTGGCGACTTTAGCGGCCAGAATTTCGCCATCGGCGTGTTGCATACCGGTTAATCCGGTTGGTGCGATGGCCAACGGCATCGCAACCTTTTGACCGATCATTTTGCTGACGGTTGAGCGGTTTTCCATGTTGATCAAAATACGTTGGCGTAATTTGATTTTTTGAAAATCACTTTCGTTGGCGCGATACGTGCTTTCTGTCCATGAACCAGAGTCTGCATAGTCATAAAACATGCGCGGCACGCGCTTTTTTGCCAAAACGCGCAAGTCTTCGATATTGGTGATCACACTCATGTGGTAGGTCTCCGCAGGCCGTTGGCAATTGCTAAATTTGTGAGCTAGTTTAACGGAAGGCGGTGCAATTCTCGCTAGTTAGCATATGGATATCAAGCGATTACCGCTTTTTACACTTTCAGCTTGAAAGGACTGAAATCGGTGTTGCGGTCGTAATAGTCTTCGTTTTCTTTTCGTTTCAAAAACGCAACAATTCGATAGGTCAGCGGGGTGGCCAGGACTTCCCAGCCGGTTTTGAGCAGGTATTGTGAGATGGCGACTGCGACGAGTTGGTCAGTGGGCCAAATGCCATAAAAGGCGATGACAAAAAACATCGACGAATCGACTAGTTCGCCTAAAGCGGTTGAGCCAATCATGCGCGCCCAAAGGTGCCTGCCTTGAGACAAGATTTTCATCTTGGCTAAAACAAAGGCATTGACTAGACTGCCACAAAAAAAGGCAATGATCGACCCAAGCACGACCCGCCAGGTGTTGCCAAAAACCGCTTCAAGGCCCTCTTGCATATGAGCATGGTGCGTACCGGGGGCGACCGGCAAACTAATGACGATGAGCGAAATGAGGGCCGCAAAGACCAGGGCGGCAAACCCGCACCAAACCGCGCGCCGATCGTGGGCGTAGCCATAGACCTCGGTCAAAATATCGCCAAACAAATAGGACAAAGGAAAAAATAGCACGCCAGCGCCAAACAGCACCGTCCCAAAGATGGGCACATTGACTTGAGCAACCTTACCCGTGCCAATCAAGTTTGAACACAGTAAGACCGTGACAAACGCTACGACGATTAAATCGTAGTAACGGTACAAGCGTTTGCTTGGGGTGCGTGGGGCGACCGAATCGTTCATGACAAAGCTTTTGAAATTTGAACCACAAAGATGCCCATTCAGAGATGCCAGCCAACAGATGAAGCGTGCAGTGGCTCGCGGTCAACCAAATCGTAACGCAAACGACAGTTGCAGGTGTCCTCTTCAAAGAGTTTAGGTTCAAAGATCAGCAGAGGTCATCGTGCGGAACTGCTTGTCACGTTGAGCAGGGTTTGGCCTGCCGTGGTACGCTGCCTTTCACGTTTTCAGGCTTTCTTGCGACCTTTAAAAGACTCCTTCTATGACAGTAGAGCACGCCCCAGAGCACCTGATTGATTCTCGCTATGCGTTTTGGCGGCTCGTCAAAGCGCTTGTCATCATGGTGATGGGCAGCAGTTGTATGTTCATTGTCTCGGTCGTATTGCCTGAAGTGCAGGCAGAGTTTGGGGTGTCGCGCTCAGAAGCTTCGCTGCCGTCAACGCTTTTATGGATTGGTTTTGGTGCCGGTGGTTTGTTGATGGGGCGTGTGTCTGATCGCTGGGGCGTCTGGATGTGCTTGTTGATCGGCGCTGCGGGCTTATTAACTGGCTTTGTCTGGGCCGCAAACACCAAGGATATCCTTGTGTTTGCGCTGGTGCATGGCGTGTTTTTAGGCTTTTTTGGTGCCTCTGCAACCTTTGCGCCCTTGGTGGCAGATACGTCTCTTTGGTGGAAAAAGCGCCGCGGGATCGCGGTCGCAGTGTGTGCCAGCGGCAATTATTTAGCCGGTGCGATTTGGCCACCTTTGACGCAATGGGGCGTTTCGACCATTGGGTGGCGCGATACGTATATTTGGGTGGGCTTGGTGTCAGGGGTCAGCATGGCTTTGCTGGCGTTTTTGATGCGCCGTCGCCCTCCTTTGGCGCAAGTGTCTGTCTTGGCCAACAATCATGTTGCGGGTGTGCCTAGGCCGTTTGGCCTGAACATCAACCATGCACAGTTTTTGATGTGCGTGGCAGGCCTGGCATGTTGCGTGGCGATGTCGATGCCGCAGGTACACATTGTGGCCTATTGTGCCGACTTGGGCTACGGCCCGGCCCGTGGCGCCGAAATGTTGGCATTGATGCTTGGCTGCGGTATTGTCAGCCGCCTGATTTCAGGTGCGATTTGTGATCGCATTGGGGGCATACGCACCCTGTTGCTGGGGTCAGCCTTGCAGGGCATTGCTCTATTTATGTTCTTGCCCTTTGATGGGCTCGTATCGCTTTATTTAATCTCTGCGCTCTTTGGCTTGTTTCAGGGCGGCATCGTACCCTCGTATGCCATCATCATTCGTGAATATTTTCCAGCTGCCGAGGCGGGTCGGCGCGTGGGGTCGGTGATTATGTGCACCATGTTTGGCATGGCGCTTGGAGGCTGGATGTCGGGCAAGATTTTTGATCTAACCGGTTCTTATCAAATGGCGATGATCAACGGTATTGGCTGGAACTTGCTGAATCTGAGCATCGCAAGCTTTTTGTTTTGGCGCGTGCGCCGTGCGGCGCGCCTCTGAGCAAAAGTACAAAACAGCCTGCAAAAGTTGAAAGCTAAAGCTGCGCAGGCGCCACCCAAAGCGCGCCATAGGTTTGCCGAGTGTGACTTAGTCAGACTCGCTGTAGCGCTTTTCTAGCACGGCTCTGTAGCGCTGCTCGAGTTCGTTCAGGTTAGCGATGCTGATCCCCATGTCGCGCACAAGACCATCTTCAAGTCCGTATACCCAACCGTGTACAGTCACATTTTGGCCGCGCGCCCAAGCATCTTGTACGCTGGTTGTTTGGCAAACATTGACCACTTGTTCAATTACGTTCAGTTCGCACAAGTGATCGAGCCGTTGCTGACTATTGATGACACGCCCAAAATACGAACCGTGTTTGTCATGCACATCTTTGACGTGTCGTATCCAGTTGTCGGCCAAGCCTACACGAATATTTTCAAGCGCCGCGCGAACGCCAGCGCACCCGTAGTGTCCGACAACAATAATATGCTTGACCTTAAGCTGATCGATTGCAAACTGAATCACCGATAAGGCATTTAAATCAGTGTGCACCACCACGTTGGCGATGTTGCGATGAACAAAGACCTCGCCTGGCGCTAAACCGGTGATCTGGTTGGCGGGTACGCGTGAGTCAGAGCAGCCGATCCAAAGATATTCGGGCGATTGTTGATTGGCGAGTCGCTTAAAAAAATCTGGGTCGCTGGTACGAACCGAGTCAACCCACTGCTGATTCTTTTCAAATAAAACAGTCAGGTGGTGAGGATTATTGAGCGCTGACATATCGGCTTACTCAGCTGCCCCAGCCGCTCTAAGCAACTGTTGTGCATTGATAAATGAAGCATCGTCAAGCAGATTGCGGGTTGATTTTGCAGGTGCATCTGCCATGAGGCCCTTGGGCATAATGAATTCAAGGTAAGAGTTTGCGTTGACGCGTACGTCTGATCCTTCGGCGCTTAAGGTGAAGCCCACGACGTCTTTGTATTGCAACGCCCACTCGTTGTTGATCATCGCAGTAATCATGGCGTTGCGTTGTGGATCGATTTCAGGGCTGGTGCACGTGATTTCATTTTTGTCTGTTTGAATACGTAGGCGATTTTTTGAGCACACACTCATGAGGTTGTTTTTCACGGTGCTGGCATCGGTATTTTTAAACAACCCCGTTGCCATCCGAGCCGGAGGCGGTTTGACCGGGCCGCTTGCAGTGCACCCGATCAATGCCAGACTAGAACAACACAACAAAGAGGCTAAGACAAAGGTACGCATACGTGGTCGCTATATCGAGAGGCTAAACATTGGGGATTAGGCAGCGCGGCTTACGCCATCACTTCGCCGCCATTCACGTCCAGTGTAATCCCAGTAATAAAGGCAGAGTCGTCTGACGCTAAAAAAGCAATCGCCGCCGCGATATCCTGCGGCTCGGCATGACGTCGCAGTGGGATGCTTTCTAGCAGTGCGGCGCGTTCTTCTGGGGTTTTGCGAGACTCCCAGCGCGCTTTAGTGCGTGGCGTCATCACAAGACCCGGACACACACAATTGACCGTAATCCCTTTGGGACCGTATTCGGCGGCAAGTTGCCGCGTCAGTGCGCTAATGGCACCTTTTGAGGCCGCATAGTTTGCGCCCGCGACCCGACTGCTAAAGCGGCCCGCTTTTGACCCAACGTTTACGATGCGCCCGTGTCCGGCAGCCGTCATGAGCGGCAGGGCTTGGCGACACGCCCAAACAGTACCCATAATGTTCAGATCCAGCACACGCTTCCAGTCATCGTCTGACTCTTGTTCAAACAGCGCCGGGGTCTGTAACGAGCCGCCAGCGTTGTTCACCAGAATGTCTAGACGCTGATCGGTTGAATAAACCTGTGCAATCGCCTCTTTAATCGATGCTGCGTTTGATGAGTCCATCAGCAACCCATGGATCACGAGCCCGTGAGCAGTTGCCTCACCAAGCGCCTCGGCCATCGCTGCCTCGTCGCGGCTGGTGATCCATACCTTTGCACCCTCAGCCGCTAAGCGAAGGGCGCTTGCGCGTCCGATTCCGCGTGCACCACCGTTTACCAAGACGGTGCGGTCCTTTAGACGTGTCGCGATTGAAGTGGTCATGTTGTTTTGGCTGCGTATGAAAGATGTCGGTCGCGCGTGTTACGTCGCGCTGCTGCATACTGACTGACCTCGCGGGTTAGGTCAGTCAGGTGAGACGTTACGACTATTTAGTTATGTTGTTAAAGGCTCTGTCCACCGTCAACAGCAATCGTTTGCCCGGTGACCCAAGAGGCCAGGTCGCTCGCTAAAAAGCTGGCGACTGTTGCAATTTCTTCAGGAATACCAAACCGCCCGGTTGGGATGCCGGCGAGAATGCGTTCGTAGAGCTCGGGCTTATCGCGCTTGGCGATGTCCCAGGTGCCGCCCTCAAAGAAAATCGAGCCAGGAGCGATGCAGTTCACGCGAATCTTTTTACCCGCATAGGCCAGTGCCTGTGTCTGGGTGTACTCGATTAAAGCCGCCTTGATGGCGCCGTAGGGTGGCGTACGTACGCTTGCCCCAAGGCCTGAAATCGAAGAGATATGCAAGATGCTACCGCCGCGCGCCTCGAGGTAAGGCATGGCCGCGTGACAGGCACGCACGGTTGCCATCAAATCGATTTGAACACTGACGGCCCAGCCTGCTTCGTCATCGGTGCGACCAAAGCCAGAGGCATTGTTGACCAGAATATCGATGCCGCCCAGCGACTTGGCTGAGGCTTCTACCCACTGTTTGATTGCGTTGGCATCACCCAAATCGCAGGAGGTCGCCAGCACTTTATGGCCGTGCTTTTTTAACGCAAGCTCTGCTTCGCGCAAGGGGCCTTCACTTCTGGCGCAGATTGACACATCTGCACCGGCTTGCGCGTAAGCGTCGGCAATCGCCAAACCAATGCCACGGCTGCCGCCGGCGATTAACGCGCGTTTTCCAGTTAAATCAATTTTCATTATTGTCTCCGTGAGGGATTGCTGTTCAAAGTAAGAGTTGAGAGGTATTTTGCATCGCGACTTAGCGCTATGGACAGATGGCGAAAGCTTATTCGTTTAGGGGTAATTCAATCTCAAATGTGGTCGCCCACTCAGGCCGCACCACAGTGTAGAGGCGACCTTTGTGTCGCTCAATAATATGCTGGCTTAACCATAACCCTAAACCCATACCAGCATACTTTGTCGAGCTCAGCAGATTAAAAATGGTTGCGTGAGTAGTTGGATCGATTCCTTTGCCGTTGTCAGAAACACTCAGGTATGCTCGGGCACTTGTCTTGCGGATGGTGATTCCAATGCAGCGCTCGTGATCGGTGATGGTGGATAAGGCCTGAACAGCATTATTTAGCAGATTTAAGAGCACCTGCTGAAATTCTTGCGGATTGATCTCGACGTGGCATACGCCCGCGACGGGATAGTTTCGAAGAATCGAAATATTTTCTTTTTTGGCAAGGGGTGCAAACAGTTTTTCGAGAGACGACATGAGCTCAATCAGATCAATACGTTGTGGCACGAAAGTTGTGTTTGAAAATATCTGTTTGAGAGCGGTAATAATCTCGGAGGCTCGGCTGTTATCGGCCAAGATTCTCGACACAAGCTCTTGCTGGATCAGTGGATTTTTCACAACGCTTGAGAGCTCCATTTGTAGGCACTCGGCATTGAGTTGTATGGCGCACAGTGGCTGATTCAGTTCGTGCGCCAGTGCAGCCGAAAGCGCCCCGACCTCGGCTGATTTTTTGGCGCTAATTAAAGACTGAATCAATTCGTCACGCTCAACCAGCAACTGCTCGACTTGATTTTTTTCTTCGATTTGGCTCGACAGTGCGCTATCTTTTGAAGAGAGTGCCCCGATCATCTGATTTCGCTCGGACATTTGCCGTTGCAAATAAAAAGTACCAATTGCAAAAAAAGTTAACAGCGTTGTACCTTGTGTTGCCCAACGCAAAAATCGCGACAGTATCTCTTCATTGAAAATGTTACTGACGTGGCTGAGATTGATATTTAACGTTATAAAGGTGCGGGCCAGCGTTAACAAAAGAGTCATCACAATGAGGCCAAAAATAAATTTCGATATCGTTGGGCCTTTTGCGTAAATGACACGTGCGACTTCATAACCCTGCCAAATCAAGGCAATCGCAAATGCGGTGGTGACAAAGACCACACGGTCAGCGAAGCCTCCATTTTGCCGAATGCCTTCGTAGGTGATGCCGAGTATTAGCAACCCTCCCCACGCGGCGATCAAGAACGGGCGCTCAATCGGCTGACGCCACGAGCGGAACAAAAGCCCGCTAAAAATGTAGGTGCCGAGAATACAGATATTTGCGGGGGTCAGCAGAGCAGGGTGTAGCGACGGCACTAGAGCAAACATCATAAAACCACCTGCGTATAACCCTACTGAAAGCGTCCAATAGCCATTGAGTGAAGTGTTGTTTTGCTTGTTAAAAAGCGGAGAGAAACTAAAGAGCAATCCCAAAGCCATGACGGCAAAAAGTATAAGAAATACTTGTTCAGCAAGTTGCATGGATGCCTAGGATTTTATTGTAGACGTCGAGTCATTGAGTTCGATGGCAATCTCACGAAAGCGCGCTTCAGCCTGGCCAAAGGCAAAGACCAGATCTGGATCGAATTTTTTACCCGATAGACGGTAAATCTCTGCGCTGGCCGCCTCGTGCGTCCACGCCTTTTTGTAGATGCGCTCGGTGGTCAGTGCGTCGTAGACATCCGCTAAGGCCATCAAACGCGCCTCAAGCGGGATGTCGGTGCCGGCAAGCCCGCGAGGATAGCCACTGCCATCCCAGTTTTCGTGGTGTCCGCCCGCGATTCTGGCGGCGATGTTAAACAGAGAGCTCGCCGTACGATCGGCGCCGGAGGCCGCTGCCAAAATAGTTTCGCCAAGCATGGCGTGGGTGCGCATGACCACTGTCTCTTCGGCAGTGTGACGACTGGGTTTGAGCAAGATATGATCTGGGATCCCGACCTTGCCAAGATCGTGTAAGGGCGCAGCGGTGACGATTTTCTCAATCAGATCATCCGAGAGTTGCTCGCGGTAACGTTCAGCCCGACTGAGTATTTGTGCAAGAGTCTTAACGTAAAGCTTGGTACGCTGGATGTGCAAGCCGGTTTCGTTATCGCGGGTTAAGGCGAGTTCGGTCATCGAGTCAATCATTTGTTCGCGTACGCGTTGCAAGATGAGTTGACTCATTTCTTGGTGCTCGGCTAACAGCTCTTGCAGCTTACGGTGCGCATTTTCGTATTTAGAAACATCGGTGTAGGTACGTACGATGTCTCCTGAGGGCATGGGGTGCGTTTGAATCTCGATGTAGCGACCATTTGTGTCTTTTCGTACGTAATTACGTTTGACGTGCTCGTCAACGTTGACGCCGAGCGATGTGATGTAAGCGCGTGTTTCAGGTGTGATATCGCCAGGATCGTTAAAATCACCGCGAGCAATTTGATACTGCACGACCTCTGGCAGGGTTGGATAATTTTCAATGAGTGAGCGAGGCAGATTTAAAATATCGCAGTATTGCTGGTTAAAAAGCTTGTGGCGATTATCCTTACCAATAACAGTCAGCCCCTGCGGAATCGACTGCAGCGTGCTATCGAGCAATTGAGTCTTCTCCTTCAGTTCGATATTGACCCGATAAAATATCTTTAAAAAGCTGCCAAGCGTGACGGTGATCATGCCACCCGCTAACGCGAGGCGAGTCAGGATCACGGTATCCACACTGTATTTGATGAACAAAATACCCAACGCTAGAGCCAATGCTGCTGTGCTTAACGCGTATGCAGAGGCAAGCGGCAGGCGTACAAAAATCACCGGAATCGATGCAAACACCCACATGACGGCATAGGGGTTGACGAACCAGATTCCAAGGCATGCAAAGCTGAGTGTTAAGGTCGGTATTAAAACGTCCGATAAAAATGTTCGCGCGCGATAGTGCAGTGACCAAAGGTCAGCCAGGACGAATGCAAAGACGATGCTCGTCAGGACAAGCGATGCGGCAACGTTCATGCCGGCGTGTCCGGGTAGCAGCCTGATGGCAGTAAATATCACCAACCCAGCCGCGTAATAAAGATCAATTATCTTGTGCGCGCGCAGCCAGTCTGAGCTGTGCTGAGTCGAAGAGGTGTTATTCAATGTTGATGTTTCCGGTTCGGATGGCTTGTACTAAAAATCTGTCGTTTCGAAAACATCTACATGAACAATTCGGATCGAACGCATCAGCGACCTTGAGCCAATGGTGCAACGTGTAAGCCGTGTACGCGATGCTTTTGAATCAACTGAGCCACTAAGCCAGAGGCCTTGGCGTGTTCAAGAAAGTCGAACAAAAACTGAGCTGCGATGGCATCGCCTTTGCGGGTGCTGGCACCTTGCTGCACCATGGTGAATTCGCCGTCAACGATACGAGTCCCTGGGATTTTTTTAATATCCACTTCAAGTCCAACGCGCAAGCCTGCAAGCGCCTCGAGCTTGTCTTTTGTGAAGATCTCAATTGTGGCGTCAAAGCCTTCGGCTTCGATTAATTGTGCGTGTTTGATGTTGCGGTTCAGCCAGAGTCCGTAGGCGCTGCGCGCAGGAACAGCGATGCGCACCCCAGCGCGATCAACCTCAGAGGCGTGTTTGATTGTTGACGCCTCGGGCACGATGTAGGTGGCTTGGATTTCAACGTAGGCTGGGGTAAAGGTTACCTTCGCAGCGCGATCTGGGTCGGCACCTACAAAACCAATATCGCAATCATTGCTGCCAACGGCATCGACCAAAGCATCTTGGCTTTTAAAGGGAATAAGTTGCAGTGGTACGCCGAGCTTTTGCGCGATGGCGCGGCAAAGATCGGGCGAGACCCCGTCAGGGTCACCCTCAGCTGTCTTGCCGGTGATCAACAAAAAGTTTCCGGTGTAGACGCCGGCGCGCAACGTGCCTGTTGGTGCAAGAGCTTGAAGAAGATCTGGTGTCATCATTGTTTTTTGAATTATTTAGTCGGGATTACAATCTTGGCATGGCGGTTTGAGGGCCGCCTGAACGAGTATTTTAGGTCGGCGAGTTTTCGACGACCTTTATATCAATAGAGCATAAGTTTAAGCTGCCGCAAGCGAAAGTAAAGCAATAACGAGGGTCGATGAGAGGATCGCAATTGAATGAACAACAGCGGTTAATTGAACTGCACGGCTTAGTCCCCCATCCTGAAGGGGGCTTTTATGCAGAAGTGCATCGTGCCAACCTCCGTGTGCTGAGTGGTTCTGAGGGGTACGAGCGATCGGCCTACACGAGTATTTATTATTTGCTGGGCGGTGAAGACTTTTCCTCCTGGCATCGAATCCAGTCTGATGAAACATGGTTTTTTCACTCGGGTTGCGATCTTGCAATCTACAGTTTTGCAGAAAATGGCCAGCTTCACGTGCAGCGCTTAGGTGCTGAGTCAGGCCGCTTTCAGCTCACAATCCCTGCCAAAACGTGGTTTGCCGCGCAACCCTGCCAAGCAGCGTCTTGCAGTTTTGTGAGTTGCGTCGTGGCGCCCGGGTTTGAATTTCAAGATTTTGAACTCGGCTCGCGTCAATCCCTGCTAGCGGCTTATGGTCATCATCCTGAGCATCAGGCAAAAATTGAGGCGTTCACTCGCGAGCGCGGCTGAATCCTTTGCTCAATGAGTTACCGTTTGGCTGCCACTGTTGCCTTGAAGCCGCTTTGTCGACTTAAGGCCATGGTGTTGATTGATAACAACGTTTTTTGGAGCACCCTTTGAGTTCAATCCGTTATGCCCTTTGGTCTGCCGCTGCGGGTGCGTTGATCCCTGTGATGGGCGTTCTGAACGCCCGTCTAGGGAAAACCCTTGGCGAGCCGCTTCATGCACCTGTTGTGTTGTTCGGCGTTGGTTTTTTAGCGTGTCTGTTGACAGCGATATTGTTCACCGGTGCGATGCCATCGTGGTCAAAGCTTGGTGGGGCGCGACCGATCGATTTTGCCGGAGGCTTGATCGTTGCTTTTTATGTCATCAGCGTGACTTGGTTGGCACCTAGCTTTGGTATTGCAAACGTGGTGCTCTACGCCATGGTGGCTCAGATTGTTTTTTCGGGGTTTATCAACCATTTTGGTTTGTTTGAGTCACTGGTGCAGCCTATTAACGGGCTCAGACTTTTCGGGATCGTACTTTTACTGGCCGGTCTGCTCATTACCCAAATCGCACAGGCGAAGGCGTCTTGAACAGCTTTTGCATCTAGCGCCACAAAACCGTACCACGAGCCCCGCTTAGCGCGGCTTTTTAGTCTTAGCAGGCCACATTCGCTCAAAGACGCCGTCTTGAGTAACCAGCAGGTGTTTAAGTGCCGCCGCGATGTGCCCAAGTGCCAAAGCGGCAAGCACAAAAGCCAATGAGCCATGAATCGCAAACAGCTGTTTTGCTAAAGCCTCGTTTTGCGTGATCCCTGGCATGGGGGGCAGGTGATAGCCAGCGATGGTGATGAGTGCTGGGTAAGCGGTGACCGCCGCCCAGCCTAAAAGTGGCACTGCAAACAGCAGCAGATAAAGCAGGGCGTGTATTGTTTTTGCCGCGAGGATGAGTGTGGGCGACAGGCTTGAGGGGTAGGCGGGCGCTTTTGTACGCAGTTTTAAAAAAAGCCTCAGCACCATCAGGCATAAAACGGCGAAGCCCAAAGCCTTGTGCAGGCCGTAGAGCAAATTAGTTTGCTCATCCCATAAGTTCGCGCTAGCACGCGCGGTCATCCAAAGGCCCAGCACAAACAGAATTGGCAGAGCGAGTGCGACAAACCAATGCAAGATTCGCTGTGCCGGAAGGTAGGGTGTCATAGCGGTTGTGTTCTCGCGTAAAAGATTCGACGGGCAGAGTCGACGGGCTTGGTGCGAGGTTGCAAGCACCTTGCCTTGAAGTGACCCGACTTCAGCCTCTGCGAGTCGCGCCTCTTGCCTGATATCTCTTTCCTGATACCTCTTGCCTGATATATTAAAACATTGCAGTCCAATACAAATACATAATTTCGAGACATCTCTTATCCCATGAAAACTGACACCCCCTTATTATTTCGTCCCCTGCCTTTGCGTGGCGTGACCTTGCCTAATCGCCTCGTGCTGGCGCCCATGATGCAGTACCGCGCTGAAAACGGCTTTGCCTCTGATTGGCATCTCGCCCACTACGGCAAGTTTGCCTTGGGGGGGTTCGGTACGGTGATGACTGAGGTGGTTTCCGTTGAGCCCGCAGGTCGCATTACTTATGGTGATTTGGGTTTGTGGTCCGATGAGTTCATTCCAGGTTTAAAGCGAGTGACGGATTTCATTCATTCACAGGGTGCGCTTGCCGCGATTCAAATTGGTCACGCTGGGCGTAAGGCCTCAAGTCAGCGTGTCTGGGAAGGCGGTGGGCCGCTTAAGCCAGCTGACGCAGCACACGGCGAAGCGCCCTGGACGCCACGCGGCCCGTCTGATTTGCCTTATGGACCCGAGTTTCCGAAGCCACACGCGTTGACGATCGCTGAGATCGAAGAACTCATCGTTAAGTTTGGCGAGGCCGTCGCCCGTGCCGATCGCGCAGGCTTTGATATTGTTGAAATCCACGGCGCCCATGGGTATTTGATTTCGAGTTTTTTGAGCCCGGTGACAAACAACCGTCAAGATGCCTATGGCGGTGATTTACAACGCAGGATGAAATTTGCGTTAGATGTCACCACGGCGATTCGCGCAAACTGGCCCAGCCACAAGCCGCTCTTTTTTAGAATTTCGATTGAAGATGGTGCAGGCAAAGAGGGCTGGAGCTTAGAAGATTCGTTAGCCATTGCACCGCTGTTGGCCGAGCGTGGCGTGGACATCGTTGATTGCTCCTCGGGCGGCATCAACGGTTCACCGACTGTACAAAATTCGATTAAAGGCTTGGGCTATCAAGTGCCTTATGCCGAGCAAATTAAAAATGCGGCCAAGGTGCCGAGTATGGCGGTTGGGTTGATTTTGTATCCGCAGCAAGCCGAGGATATCGTGCAGTCGGGCCAGTCAGATCTGATTGCAGTAGGCCGTCAGGCACTGTACGACCCATTTTGGCCGCTCCATGCGTTGCAGACCCTGGCACCCGATGCCGAGTTCAAGCACTGGAACGAATCTTCGGGTTGGTGGTTGCAGCGTCGTGCAAACGCACTGTCAAAGTTTGGCTTGGCGCCCTCGGGCGAGCCGACGCCAAAGTAAAAAAACCGGCACAGAAGTCTGTGCCGGTTTGCGCGCGCTATTGGCTGCGCGCAATATTTAGTCGGTCAGTTTGATGCCCGAGCCCTTCACCAACTCGCCCCACTTTGCGTAGTCCGTTTTGACAAATTCGGCAAACGCCTGCGAGGTGCCTCCGCCCGCAGCAACGCCACCGGCTTTGAGCTTTTCAATGACGTCGGGCGATTGCAATACGCGGTTCATTTCTTTGTTTAACACTGCGATCACGTCTGGTTGAGTGCCGACTGGCGCGAACATCCCCATCCAAATGCCGAAGTCCATGCCCTTTGCGACACTTTCATCAAGCGTTGGGATATCGGGAAAATCAACCGAGCGCTTTGCCGTTGTCACGGCGACTGCATTGAGGCGACCGCTTTTCATGAGCGGCACCAGCGAAGTGAGCGTGCCAATATAAACATCAACCGAACCTCCCATGACGTCGGTGATGGCCGGCGATGCACCCTTATAGGGCACTTGCAGCAAATTGATACTTGTACGCTTTTTAAAATCTTCGCCAACCAAATGGCCAAGCGTGCCTGCGCCTGCCGTTGACCACTTCAGGCCCCCCGGCGTTTTGCCTTTTGCGACTAAATCTTGTGGGGTTTTAATCGTTGAATTGGCTGCGCTGCCAATCGCCGCAGGCGTAACTGAAACTTGTATGACCGGTGCAAAACTTTTGACGCTATCGTAAGACAAGTTGGTGTACAGCCAAGGGCCGAGCATCATGTTGTCGGTCTGGCCCATGACCAAGGTGTAGCCATCGGCGGGTGCTTTTGAGGCGGCTTCGACGGCCAGGTTGCCACCGGCGCCAGGCCGGTTTTCGAGAACGACTTGCCACCCGGTCAGTTCGCTGAGTTTGGTGCCGACCATTCTTGACACAAAGTCAGTGCCTCCACCCGGTGTAAAGGGGATCAAAATTTTGATGGGTTGCTCGGGATATGCCGCTTGGGCGCTAAAAGACGCAGTGATAAGCGCCAGCGTGGTGGCCAACGCCGTTCGACTTAGATGTTTGATGACGCTCATTTGGGTTCTCCGAGATTTTTATGAAGAGGCCCCCCGATCGCTCAGGGTAAACAGAAATTGCTATTATCAATTCTAGGCGATAGACTCACCGAGTAGGCTGGCAGTAAGGCTAAATTAATGTTAGCCACCGGTTTTTTAAATCGGCAATCGTTGATTGAATATTGACGATCGGTCTGGTTGCTTCTTGAGGTGCCGGTTGATTTTCGTACCGGATTTGTTGTCTGCAGTAGTTGGCGATTGATTCTTCGCTAATCATTTAGTCAGCGACCTTGTCAGGTGAATAGGCGGTCGACTTTATTAGGCATGTTTTTTGCTTAAAAATACGAAACGTAAACAAAAGAAGCGTTTTTAATCACAAGGGGTTATATATGGATTTCAATCGTCGCGGTTTGTTGAAAGGCGCCGCCGGCTTGAGTCTCGCCGCTACCGGCGTGATTGGTGCACCAGCGTTTTCGCAGTCGTCGAGTAAGGTGCTCAAGTTTGTGCCACAGGCCAACTTAGCCAATTTTGACCCAATTTGGGGCACGCAGTACGTTGTGCGTAACGCCGCACAGTTGGTCTGGGACACACTTTACGGTGTAGACGACAAACTGCAGCCTAAGCGTCAAATGATTGAAAGCGAAGAGGTCACAAGTGATGGCTTGACTTGGACATTCAAGCTGCGTTCAGGTCTAAAGTTTCACGATGGGGCGCCCGTACGTGCGGTTGACTGTGTGGCCAGTATTACTCGCTGGTCGGCACGCGACCCGATGGGCTTGATGCTCAAGGCGCTGCAAAAAGAACTCGTCGTCGTAGACGACAATACCTTTAAATGGGTCCTGTCGGCTCCATATCCAAAAATGTTATTGGCGCTTGGCAAGCCAGGCACCCCTTGCTGTTTCATCATGCCTGAGCGCATTGCAAAAACTGACCCCTTCAAACAGATTGAAGAATACGTCGGTTCTGGCCCAATGAAATTTGCACGCAACGAGTACAAGCCAGGTGCACTGGCGGTGTTCGAACGGTTCAACGACTATCAGCCACGTAACGAGCCCACCAACTGGATGTCGGGTGGCAAGGTTATCCATTTTGACCGTATCGAATGGATCGTGATGCCTGATCCCGCTACGGCGTCTGCCGCCCTCCAAAACGGCGAAGTCGACTGGTGGGAAAGTCCAGTTTCGGATTTGATCCCGTTGCTCAAGCGCAACCGCAATATCGCGGTTGATATCGCCGATCCACTCGGTAACATTGGTTCTTTCCGATTAAATCATTTGCATGCGCCGTTCAACGACATCAAAATACGCCGTGCTGTACAAATGGCGATTAGCCAAGAAAACTACATGCGCTCAATCGTAGGCTCAGACGAGAAACTCTGGAAAAAATGCCCAAGTTTCTTCACGCCTGGCACCGCGCTGTACTCTGAGGCGGGCGGTGACATGCTTAAAGGGTCGGGTAACATCGAAGGCGCTAAAAAACTTTTGGCAGAAGCCGGCTACAGTGGTCAACCCGTCACATGTTTAGTTGCGCAGGACAACCCAATCACGAAAGCACAGGGTGAAATTACTGCTGATATCCTAAAGAAAATCGGCATGACTGTCGATTTTGTGGCGACAGATTGGGGTACGGTTGGACAGCGTCGCGCCTCTAAAAACGAGCCTGGTAAGGGCGGTTGGGGTATGTTTCACACTTGGCATTCGGGCGCTGATTGCGCAACGATCGCCGGAAACGTGGGCGTGCGTGCCAATGGCGATAAGGCCTGGTTTGGTTGGCCGACCAACGCAGACGTCGAGAAAGGTGTTGATGCTTGGTTTGCAGCCTCTTCGCTTGAGGCAGAAAAAGCTGCGATTGCGGGCGTTAACAAGGCAGCGATGGATCACGTGTGTTACATCCCGACTGGCTTCTTCCTTCAATATCAAGCTTGGCGTAAAAATCTAACTGGCATTGTGAATGGTCCTTTGCCTTGGTTTGCCGGCGTTAAAAAAACCTAAGCTTTGAGCCTCAGGTTTTGCCCGGTGTGTGCCGACGTGCACGCACCGGGTTCACTATTTATCGCCTTGCGCAAGCCGGGTAGCGGTTCACGGATCCTTCTCCCTATGTTTAGTTATATCCTCAGACGTGTCTTCGCGACGATCCCAGTGATGCTGATTGTCGCGTTATTCGTCTTTAGCCTTTTATATATTGCACCGGGCGATCCAGCAGCTGTGATTGCAGGTGATCAGGCGAGCCCAGAAGACGTTGAAAAAATTCGTAGAAATCTCGGTCTTGATCGGCCATTTCTGGTGAGATTTTCTGAGTGGTTTTTTAATTTATTACAAGGTGATCTTGGTACCTCAATGTTTACGGGCATGCCGGTTACCGAACTGATCGGCCAGCGTGTTGAGCCTACCTTGTCTCTGATGGTGATGACACTGATCATCGCCATCACAGTGGCTGTCCCCATAGGCGTCATCGCCGCTTGGAAGTCTGGCACCTGGATTGACCGCGGCATCATGGCGATTTCTGTGGCGGGTTTTTCAGTGCCAGTGTTTGTTGTCGGTTATTTGCTAGCGTACTTTTTAGCGCTTGAACTCGACTGGTTTCCTGTTCAAGGCTATGTCTCTTTTTCAAAGGGGTTTTGGCCCTGGCTCGAATCTCTGGTCTTACCTTCGATCGCACTAGGCTTTGTGTATATCGCCTTGATTGCGCGTATCACCCGTGCAACCATGCTTGAGGTGCTGTCACAAGATTACATTCGCACGGCAAAGGCTAAAGGCATGGGTCAAATGGGCATCTTGTTTTTACATGCGTTAAAAAATGCAGCGGTACCCGTTGTGACTGTGATTGGCATTGGTATTGCGTTGCTGATCGGCGGCGCGGTTGTCACCGAAAGTGTGTTCGCAATCCCCGGGTTGGGTCGCCTCACCATTGATGCCATCGTGCGGCGCGATTACCCGTTGATTCAGGGTTTGGTGGTGGTGTTCAGTTTTGTGTATGTCTTGGTGAACTTGCTCGTTGATGTGATCTACACCGTGATTGACCCCAGGATTCGTTACTAATGACTACCTACGCTGCAGCACCCGCGCTACCTGATATTTTGCCCCCTAAACGCATCCGTACTGGATGGGTAGGTTTTTTATTAAATAATCCGACCATTGCGATTGGTTTAGCCCTGTTGCTGGCGATGTTGTTCTTGGCCGTCGCAGCACCTTGGCTAGGTACCGTCGACCCCACCGCGCTCGAACCGATTAAACGTAATCGCGAACCTTCATGGGATTCGTGGTTTGGTACCGACGCGTTCGGTCGCGATATTTACTCGCGCGTGTTGTATGGCGCCCGGGTGTCGCTGACGGTGGGATTTTCTGTTGCCTTGTTGGCCTCGGTCAGCGGCCTGTTGATTGGCTTGGTGTCGGGCACGATGCGTCGTGCTGACTCAATCATTATGCGGATCATGGACGGTTTGATGTCGATTCCTCCGATTTTGCTGGCCATTGCGTTGATGGCGCTCACACGCGCAAGTGTTGAGAACGTGGTGATTGCCATTACCATCGCTGAGATCCCGCGCGTGTCACGCCTGGTGCGTGGCGTGGTGCTGACCTTGCGCGAGCAGGCGTATGTCGATGCGGCAATCTCGTGTGGCTGTCGGATGCCGATGCTGATCTGGCGGCACATCTTGCCTAATACCCTTGCGCCATTGACTGTGCAGGCGACTTACATTTGTGCCTCGGCCATGATCACCGAATCGATCTTGTCGTTTATTGGTGCTGGTGTGCCGCCCATCATCCCATCATGGGGCAACATCATGGCTGACGGCCGCACACTGTTTCAGATCAAACCTTATATTATTTTTTTTCCGGCCGTGTTTTTGTCGGTGACGGTGTTAGCGGTGAATTTGTTGGGTGACGGATTTCGCGATGTGCTAGACCCGCGCAAGTCTAAGTCGGCTTAACTGGAGAATTCTTTTGGCCTTGCTTGAAGTCGAAAATTTACAAACCCACTTTCGTACCCCCGATGGTGTGAATCGTGCCGTGGATGGCGTGAGTTTCTCAGTCAACGAAGGTGAGACACTTGCCATTGTTGGTGAGTCGGGTTGTGGCAAGTCAGTCACCGCCATGTCAATTTTGCGCTTGATCTCAGAGCCGCCCGGAAAAATCGCCGGTTCGATCCGTTTTATGGGCCAGGATCTGCTGAGCCTTCCTGAAAAACAGATGCGAGCAATTCGCGGCAACGCGATCTCGATGATTTTTCAAGAGCCGATGACAAGTTTGAATCCTGTGCTCACGATTGGTCGGCAATTGCGTGAAACCTTGTTGTTGCACCAAGCGATTAGTGGGCAACAGGCGAATGCGCGTGCCACCGAAATGCTGGACCTGGTTGGGATTTCAGAGGCACCACGTCGCTTAAACGAGTATCCGCATCAGTTGTCTGGCGGTATGCGTCAGCGGGTGATGATCGCGATGGCCTTGGCGTGTAACCCACGGTTATTGATCGCAGACGAACCGACCACGGCACTTGACGTCACGATTCAAGCCCAGATTCTGGACTTGATGGCCGACCTTAAAAACAAGATTGGCGCCGCGATTGTGTTGATTACGCATGATCTGGGCGTAGTCGCTGAGGTTGCTGAGCGTGTGATGGTGATGTACGCCGGGCGTAAGGTTGAAGAAGCGCCTGTCGGTGAGTTGTTTGCACACCCCTTGCATCCATACACGCAAGGCTTGCTGGGCGCTGTGCCTAAATTAGGAACATCGCTACAAGGGCATGCCTCGCGACTAAAAGA
>CALFXX010000044.1 GCA_937952975.1 uncultured Alcaligenaceae bacterium | reverse complement strand
ACAGGATCGCACTTTGTCAGTTCTTTTCCCATTTCAAAGCGCGCATCATGCGCCGGAATACCCCACAACAAACTATCTGGGCGAGCAAAATAAACGTATTCGAAAATACAGGGTGCGTGAAGTGCCCCTTGCGCGCAGAGCTCGCTGCTAAATTTGCCATCAAGCGAAATAAACACGGCCTCGCCTGGCAAGACATCGCGCACAAACTGAAAACCCGAACCTTCAAGGGCCACAGACTCAGAAGCGACCATCCACTCTGGGCCTTGCGCCGTGTCAAAGCGGCCAATACACAACGGGCGAATACCGTGTGGATCACGAAACGCCAGTAACCCGTACCCCGCGATTTGAGCGACAACTGCGTACGCGCCCTTCACCCGGTGATGGACTTCTTTGACCGCCCGAAAAATTGCTGACTCGTCAAGAGAGACGCCGTTGGCCGCCCGCTGTAACTCATGCGCCAAAACGTTTAGCAGCACTTCTGAGTCTGAGTTGGTATTAATGTGGCGTTGATCATTCGTAAACAGCGAAACACGCAACTCGCGCCAGTTTGTCAGATTGCCATTGTGAGCGAAGGTAATGCCAAATGGAGCGTTTACATAAAAAGGTTGCGCCTCTTCGACGCTATCTGAGGAGCCTGCCGTCGGGTAACGCACTTGACCAATACCAGTTGTACCGGGCAGTGAGCGCATATTGCGCGTACGAAAAACATCACGCACCAAACCATGGGCCTTGTACATGTTGAAATGATTGCCGTTTGAAGTTGCAATGCCCGCCGCATCTTGACCACGATGCTGCAATAGCAACAAGCTGTCATATAAAAGCTGATTGACAGGGCCACGACCAATCACACCAACAATTCCGCACATGTACTTTCCTGATAACCGTTAAACCACGTTTAAATTCTGTCGTACTCAGCGAGACAACCTACCACGTTTATATTCAGTCGTACTGAAGGTCGTATCCACAGATGTTCAAATCTTGTCTGACTTAGTAAGGCAACCACCCACGGATCGGCTCAGGCAAGCGCGCTTTAATTTGCTGAACCGCCCCAACAACTTGCTTGGAAAACATGGCCTGCTTCCACCAAGGCTCTTCGGGTAGTGGCGTAAATCCAGCCAGCGTCACAAATAGCAATACAAATAAAATGCCTCTCGCCAAACCAAACACTGCACCTAAACCATGATCTGCTGGGGTCAACCCCGTTTTATCAATTAAGGCTGACAACGCCATATTGACCATCCCAATCGACAACAATACGGCAATAAACACGCCCACATAAGCCAAAGTCATGCGCAAAAAAGACTGGGTAATCCAGCTTGCTAACCAATCGGCGACCCGTGGCCCCCACCAAATCGCGGCCACAAATGCGAATGCATAAGCCGCGAGCGACAACACCTCTTTGAGCAGCCCACGAATCAGACCCAGCACGACTGAAACGCCCAGCACTCCTAGTACGACAAAATCAAACCCAGTCACTGCGTTGCAATAAAGGCGCCGTCAAACCCAAGCGTGCGCAGACGAGTCTGTGCAGCCTGCGCGGCTTCTCGTGAAGGAAACGGCCCAACGCGCACGCGGTATCTTGCCTTACCCCCTACATCGACCGGCCCATCGACAAAGGCGTTACCGACACCTGCGGCCAATAATTTACTTTTTTGGGCCTGAGCGTCAGCTGGAGCGTCAAGAGATACTGCTTGCACAACGAAATTGCCACGCGTTGGCGCCTTGGGTGTTGTGACCGAGCCAGGCGGGCTAGAAGACTCAGCTGTCGGTCGACCTTCAAGCAGAGCCACCGCTCGAGCGCCATCATCCGATCGAGTGTTAGGAGCGGGGCTAGGCGTTGGTTTCGGGGCTTCAACTTTAGTAGGCGCGGCGGGAGTGTCGACGCGCGGCTTGGGGTCAGGTTTAGTTGGCGCGGCTGTGACAACCGCGGGTGGCTCGACTGGCGGAGCGGCGACTGTGTTAGTGGCTGCCGCAGAACTTGGCGCAGTCGGCGCATTGTTGGCCGCAACGGGTTCGCTTAGGTTCGGTTGAAAAGGCGAATTGCGATCAGGGATTTTGATTGGGATTTTGCTTGAAACGCGTGCGGGCTCAGAGTCAAGCAGCATCGGTAAGACCACAACAGCCGCCAACACTAATGCCACGGCTCCCGCCAAGCGGCGACGTGCTCTGACGCGGAGATCGGCCGCCTGGGCCTCGCTAGACACCGACGGGCGCACCTTACCCGGAGGCTTACGCGGTGCCGCACTATCTTTTCTGGAAAACAGTCCCATTGATCCAAACACCCTGACTCAAAAAAAAGACAGACCCGAAAAGCGCCTGATACTGGCGAAAAACGTTTATGCCGACCGCCCACTCGCTTGCAAGGCCCCGGCAACGGTCAGAAACGATCCGAATACGACGATTCTATCATCCGGCTTACTTAGTTTGTGGGCCGCCGCAAGTGCCTCGGCAACCGATGGGAAGGTGCTGACGGCAACTTCGGCCTCACCGAGCTTTTGATTGCCCACGATACCCTCTTTGACCTTGGCCGCCAACTGCTCTGCAGACAAAGCCCGTGCGCCCGGTAAGCCAGCGCAGAACCAATGATCAATTCGCGGCGCCATGTGTTTAACCACTGCGGTGATATCCTTGTCAGCCAACATTCCAAACACAGCATAAGTGTAGGGATGAAAGCCCATATTACCGAGGTTTTTTTCAAGAACTGCCGCGGCGTGTGGATTGTGGGCCACATCAAGAATGACCGTTGGCTGACCAGGCAAAATTTGAAAACGACCTGGTAGAGATGCTTGAATTAGCCCTAAACGTACGGCCTGTTGAGGCACCGCAAGACGTTCGCGCAGCGCCTCGAGTGCAGCGAGGGCGCCCGAGGCGTTGAGTAGTTGATTGGCACCACGCAACGCTGGGTAGGCTAAAGCATTGCGCCGCTGCTGGCGACCGGCAAACGCCCATTGCTGTCGATCACCAGAATAATTAAAGTCTCGACCGAACAGCCAAAGGTCGCAACCAATTGTTTGAGCGTAATCAAGCAAGGATTGAGGCGGCGCAGGGTCACTACAAATCGCTGGGCGGCCGTGGCGATAAATGTGTGCTTTTTCAAGGCCTATTTTTTCGCGAGTATCGCCAAGCCAGTCAACGTGATCGATATCGACGCTCGTAATAATTGAGCAGTCAGCCTCTACGATGTTGACTGCATCCAGACGGCCACCCAAGCCCACCTCTAACACCATGACATCAAGCGAGGCGGCAGCAAACATTGCTAAGGTTGCCAATGTTGAATATTCAAAATACGTGAGCGATACGCCCTGACGGGCGGCTTCTACCATGCTGAAATAGCGCACAAATTCTGCATCAGAGACGATTTCACCGTTTAGGCGTGCACGTTCGTTAAAGTTGACTAAATGAGGTGAGGTATATAGGCCGACTCGGTAGCCTGCCGCAAGCAAAATCGCTTCGAGCATGGCACAGGTCGAGCCTTTTCCGTTGGTACCACCTACGACGATTTTGAGGGCGCTGGTTTGAAGTGGTAAACGCGCTGCGACTTCGCGCACCCGCTCAAGCCCCATATCAATCGCACTTGGATGAAGTTGCTCGAGGTAACTGAGCCAATCGGCGAGTGAAGCGGTATTTGAGGGTGCAGCAAGTGTCATGGCAGCGGTAGCATTGAGTCAACAGATCAGGCGCTATTTTAACAGCGGCTCTGCAGGCACCTGAGCGAGGCTCTTAAGCGCGGCAGTTGAGCGAAACATCTGAGCGAGGCAACTGAGCGCTCGCGGACCTGAGTTTTACAGGGGTGAGGTGCTTTGCTCCATTTCTACTAAAATCGAGGATACATGAACGACCGCAAACCCTTAGACTTGAGAGCTTTTCTTTGCATCGCGCTGCTCTGCTCTCTTTGGGGTGGGCAACAGGTACTTTTTAAGCTTAGCATCCAAGACATCCATCCCAATATGCAGATCGCCTTGCGTTCGGGAATCGGTTGTGTGTTGCTTGCCGCTTTTATGTGGCATAAAGGCGTCTCTTTGGCGCCGTGGCATGGGCCCTGGCAAGCGGGCACGCTGGTGGGGGTGATTTTGGTCAACCTTGCACCACAGCACCGACGTTTAAATGGAGCTTAGTTGTGCCATGTGTTTAGCTATTTTTGCGCAAAATGTTTTGTCAGACTGGCCGCTCATTGTTGTGGCGAATCGTGATGAATTGCACGTACGCCCAACCGCTGCTGCACAGCCTTGGGTCGATGCGCCTTCTGTGTTGGCGGGCCGGGATTTACAGGCAGGTGGCACTTGGCTTGGTTTGACAACTACCAGACGAATCTCCTTACTCACAAACTTTCGCGAAACCGGCATGCGCGATGATCAGGCCCCGTCACGCGGCCAGCTGGCAGAGCATTATTTACGTCAAGATCAGTCGGCGCAACACTATCTGCAAACGCTGCAACACCACAGTGCACCTTATAACGGTTTCAACTTATTGGTCGGTGATCAAAGTGGCTTGTGGTATTACTCAAATCGTTTGAGTACGGCACCATTTAAGGTACCCGATGGTGTCAGTGGCGTATCAAACGCCACGTTCAATACTCCTTGGCCAAAACTGCTTCGCACGCAACGTAGCGTCTCTGAGCATCTGGGCCACACTCAGCACCCAGACCCTGCCCGTTTGTTTGAAATTTTTCAGGATACCGTTCGCGCTGCTGAGCACGAGCTTCCTGATACAGGCGTTGGCCTTGATCGTGAAAAATTACTTGGCAGTCCGTTTATTAAAAACGAGCGTTACGGCACGCGCTGCACAACGATTATTTTGCAACACCGTCAAGATTACGCCTTGTTTTATGAAAAACGCTATGACGCCTTAGGACAAGCGGTGGGCGACAGCAACTGGCGCGTTGATTTTTTAGCAAAAACGATCGTAGCGATGTGATGATTTGACTTAGCAGAAGGTGTTTTATTTAAAAGTTTCGCAAAGATTGGCAAAGTGTCGATAAGTTTTCAAAAGATAAAAATCTATTTAAAAAGTATCAATTAATAACAATTAAACGACCCGGGTAAGTTGCAGAATTCAAATAATACTGTATATTTATACAGTATTATTTGAATTCTTTCTTTCATGCTTACACCTGAATCTTCGCCAATCTGCACTTCTGCTTCGCTTCTTAAACTACACCCCGCACTTTGGCGCGGGTCGCAGTTTGGGACGCGTGCTGGGCCAACCGTTTCAACCGGCTTTTCAACACTCGATGCTGAATTACCCGGCAAGGGTTGGCCTACGGGTGCGCTGATTGAGCTGCTCACGCCGCATCCAGGTATTGGCGAAATCAGGTTCTTGCGCGGTGCCTTGCATGCCCAGTCCACCCGGCAACCCATTGTTTTGCTTCAGCCTCCATATCAACCCAATATCGCCTGCTGGTCAGGTTGGCATATTGGCCCACAACACCTGCTTTATCTGATGCCACAACGCGCGCGTGATGCATATTGGGCTGCCGAACAGATTTTAAAAAATGGCAGTTGTGCCGCTTTACTGTTTTGGGCCCATCCGATTCAAGCCTCGGTGCTCAAGCGTTTGCACCTTGCGGCACAAAGCAGCCAGACCTTGTTTTTTATGTTTCGTCCGTATTCTGTGCAAACCGAGTCATCTCCGGCCGTGCTGCGTGTGATGTTGTCACCTGAAACAACAGGCGCCCTCACCATATCTATCCTTAAGCGAAGAGGCCCTGCATGCGGGCACACCATCAAACTTGCGTTGTCACCTTCTGAACTATTTTCATCACTTACCCATGACCCTCTGGATCGGCCTGCACCTGCACAGCCTCAGCCTCGACACGTGGCGACTCCGTTGGCTGACTGAGCCGAGCGCTGCAGCGGTCTTCGAGAACGATGCTCTCATCGCTATGACGTTTGGCGCGCAGCAGCTCGGACTCAAGCTGGGCATGCGTTGCGCGACCGTGCGTAGTCTGGCGCCTGAATGTTTGCTGTATCCAAGAGACCAACCCGCAGAACAAAGCGCCTACGCTCAGGCTGCACAAGTTGCCCTCGCTTATTCGCCTTCTGTTTATCAACACACAAACGCCACTCTTTTAATCGATGTGACCTACAGTCTGCGTTTATTTGGCGGTATCCGTCAGATTATTCAAACATTACGGCAACAACTCAAGTGCTTAAAACTGCAGGTGCAAAGCAGCGTTGCGCCCACAGCCACCGGTGCCTGGCTATTGGCGCAGGCGGCGCGGCATTCGACGCAGCCATCAGCACAAGGCTTAGCAGAGCACTCAATATCGCAACCAGCACAGAACTCAGCGCACTACCTGGCACGTTATGCCTGCAGCCATTCAACACTCGAGCGCTTACTCAATGCTTTGCCTTGCGCGATGTTGCCAAGTGCGCAAACTCATCTGGTTTGGCTTAAAGCGATTGGCTGCGAAACCCTCGGGGGATTGCGCGCGTTACCGCGCAGCGGCCTGCAGCGACGCGTAGGCACAACCCTACTGAGCGAACTTGAGCATGCCTATACGCAAACAGTTTGGCGCAAAGCCCCTTACCTTGCGCCCGAACAATTTAATCAACACATTGATTTACTTGATCGCCTTGAACATACCGCAGCACTATCTTCGTTTTCAGAGCGACTAGCCCTTAGCCTATGTACCTGGCTGGCGGCTAAGCAATACGCACTTCGCTGCGCTACGCTTGAACTGCACCACGAACGTGGCCGCCACGCCTGCCCGCCCTCAGTCTTAGAGCTAGCCTTTGGCGAACCCGTTTGGTTGATCACTCAGCTGATGCCCTTATTACACGAACGTCTGTCACGCCAAAGTTTGGCTGGGCCCGTTGTCGCCCTCACCTTCCGTAGTCAGGTTCTGGCGCCACAAAGCACGCGTAACGCAACGTTATTTCCTGATCCATTACAGGCCCCTGCAGATTACCGGCGCCTCTTAGATTTGCTGTCTGCGCGACTGGGCGCAGAACAGATATTGCAACCCGCACCTTTGGCGGATCATCGACCAGAAATCGCTAACAACTGGGTGCCACTCGACGCTTCGACGATCAGTCCAGCTATTTCAACAACGACCAAGTCAGCTGCCTCAGCAATGACCACACAAGGTTCGTCAGTACTAGCCAGGCAAACTGTGTCTGTGACCGCTTCGCAGGCAACCCGCACGACAGTCAGCTCAACGCCTGCACCCTTAACTGAAAGGCCTTTTTGGCTTTTAGCCGAGCCCCTTGCGCTTAGTGTTCGCAACGACCGTCCGATCTATCATGGCCCGTTGCAATTACTGCGAGGCCCTGAGCGCATTGAAAGTGGCTGGTGGGATCACTTACGCATTGCACGCGATTATTTTGTGGCGCAAGACCAACATGCTGCGCGTTACTGGATCTACCGCGAGCGCGATACTGAACAGGCGCGCTGGTTTTTACACGGGTTATTCGCTTAATGGCCCTCGCGTTCAATGCCATCCTACCTGGCTATGCCGAACTGCACTGCTTGTCAAACTTTACGTTTTTGCGCGGAGCGTCATCACCCGAAAGTCTGGTCGCACAAGCTGCTGCCTTAGGCTATCACGCTCTGGCACTTACAGATGAGTGCTCGTTAGCCGGCATTGTGCGGGCTCATCTAGAAGCCAAAAAAACAGACTTGAAGTTATTAATTGGCACTGAATTACGACTGACTCCAAGCGATCAACCCGCTTACAAAATCATCTTGCTCGCGCAACATCGCGAAGGCTATGGCAATTTGTGTGAAGTCATTACACGCGGACGGATGCAAGCCGTCAAAGGACAATACTTTTTACGCCCGCACGAAGCCGTTGTCGAAGGTTGCTTGGCAATTTTGATCCCTGATCCCGAGGCTCAGGCAGTAGATTTATCGCAGCAATTACTCTGGCTGGCAGAACATTTTTCAAACCGCTGTTGGGCTGGCATGAGCCTTCTGCATCGCGCACAAGATACGCTACGCGGGCAAATGATTCAAGCGTTGGCCCTAGAGCATGGCATCCCTTGCGTAGCGGTTGGGCAAGTCGAGATGCACAAGCGTTCGCGCAAAGCACTTCACGATGTATTGACAGCAATTCGTTTGCATAAAACGGTTGCGCAATGTGGCTATGAGTTAGCCTCAAACGCCGAGCAACACCTACGTACACGCTTGCGCTTAAGCAATCTATACCAACCCGAGCTTTTACTTCAAACCATTTGCATTGCCGAGCGTTGTGACTTTAGTCTTGATGAGCTACGTTACGAATATCCCGAAGAGGTTGTGCCTAAAGGCTATAGCGCCTCGCAATATCTGCACGAGCAAACGTGGCTAGGCGCAGCTAAGCGCTATCCTGAAGGCATTCCTGAAAACGTCAGCACGCAACTTAAACATGAACTTGCCTTAATTGCTGAGCTTGGCTACGAAGCGTATTTTTTGACCGTCTACGATCTTGTGCAGTTTGCGGTGAGCCGAAATATTTTATGTCAGGGGCGAGGTTCAGCCGCTAACTCAGCCGTTTGTTATTGCCTGGGGATCACCGCAGTAAATCCTGCAAACGGAAATGCTTTATTTGAACGCTTTATGAGCCGTGAACGCAATGAACCGCCAGATATTGATGTGGATTTTGAACATCAGCGACGCGAAGAGGTGATTCAGTATCTCTATCAAAAATACGGACGTCAGCGTGCGGCCTTAACTGGCGTGGTGACGTCTTACCGACCTCGTAGCGTTTTGCGTGATACAGGCCGTGCACTAGGAATTGATGCGCAAATTATTGATCGCGTTGCAAAATCACACCGTTGGTGGGATGGCAAACAGCACTTAATTAACCGCCTTCTTGAAGCCGGTTTAGAGGCCGAAGCGGCCGTTACCCAGCAATGGGCCGAGCTTGCACAGGCGCTGATGGGGTTTCCGCGTCACTTATCACAACACCCAGGAGGGTTTGTATTGGCGCGCGGCTTGTTATCGCGTTTGGTGCCCATTGAAAATGCTGCAATGGCAGAGCGTAGCGTTGTGCAATGGGATAAAGACGATTTAGATGCAGTAGGTTTACTGAAGGTCGACGTTTTGGCCTTAGGAATGTTAACGGTGATCCGTCGCAGCCTAGAGTGGGTGGCTTGGCGTCGTAAGTTGCCACATTTTAATTTACAGGATATTACAGATGACGATGCGCCCACCTATGACATGATTTGTGCCGCGGATACGGTCGGCGTCTTTCAGATTGAGTCACGTGCGCAAATGTCAATGCTGCCACGTCTGCGACCCCGTCAGTTTTATGATTTGGTTATTGAGGTTGCCATCGTACGACCAGGCCCTATTCAAGGGGGGATGGTGCATCCATATTTGCGACGACGGCAAGGACTTGAGGCAATCACGTATCCTAGCCGTGCAGTACGTGCTGTACTTGAACGCACACTCGGTGTGCCAATTTTTCAAGAACAGGTCATGAAAATCGCCATGGCTGCCGCAGGCTTTACGGCAGGTCAAGCCGACGAATTGCGTCGTTCGATGGCGGCCTGGCGGCGCAAAGGCGGCATCGATCAATTTCGGAGCAAGCTCGTTGAGGGCTTACTGCATAATGGCT
>CALFXX010000043.1 GCA_937952975.1 uncultured Alcaligenaceae bacterium | reverse complement strand
CGACACGATCAAACAGCATCTCGGCCAACTCAGCCTTAGTCAAGGTACGCGATTCTGCTAAAGAATGTTCAATTGTCATTTTTTAATTTCCGACATTCTGGTTTAACGTGGACGGGCTTGGTGGACACTTTCGAGGGCTGCACGTATCTTCGTCATGCACAGATCAACTTGAGCCTCGTCTAGAGTCGTTTCAGTGTCTTGCAATGAAACCCTAAACGCAAGACTCTTTTCATTCGAGTCAGTTTTTGCTGGATCGCGCCAAAGATCAAATAATCCGACATGCTGTACGACAGCCAGCGACTGATCAGCGGCGATTGTTTGATGAATGGTGTCGAGCAAGGCCTGGACAGATTTGTCGGCCGAGACCCAAATCGCCAGATCGCGCTGCACCATAGGTTGACGCGATAACTCGTGCAGGCTTGGCATCGGTAACACTGCCAACGACGCTAGCGACACTTCAAACAGCACCGGAGCCGAAGCGAGTTCTTGTTGCTGCACCCAACGAGGATGCAGTTCACCCAACCAACCACTCGGCACTTGATTCAGCTCGATGCGGGCGCTACGCCCGGGATGCAGTAAGGCGTGCTGAGCAGGCACAAACCGTAAGTGTTTAGCCTGTGCACTAAACAGCACTTCAAGATCACGCTTCACATCAAAAAAATCAACTGCGCGGCTTTTTTGGCCCCACTGATCCTCGGTCGCCGAGCCCCAAGCTGCCGCGGCAAGAGATTGTGGCTGATTCACGGCGGCGACCGTCAACGGGCCATCGACTACGCCACTGTCGCGCCTAAACACTCGACCAAGCTCAAATACACGCACGCGTGATTGCTTACGGTTGACGTTATAGCGGATGTTGGCAACAAGGCCCGGCAGCAGCGACGAACGCATCACTGCCAACTGACTTGCAATCGGATTGAGCAGACGAATCGGGTCCGCATGCCCAAGCATCTCGGTCTCCCACGTTTGTTCGACAAACGAAAAATTGATCACTTCTTGGTAATCGAGCGCCGCAATTTCACTACGCACAGTATGGGCTGAGCGGGTAGTTTCGGGCATGGTACGCATCACCGCAGCGGCGGTTGGCGGCAGCGCCGGGATGCTTTCAAAGCCAATGATCCGGGCAACCTCTTCGATCAAATCTTCTTCAATCTGAATGTCAAATCGGTACGACGGCGGCACCACTACGAAATGATCGCCTTGCAGGCTAAATTCGAAACCAAGTCGCGAAAAAGTCTGTGACACATCCTCTTGCTTGACCTTTACGCCCAACACACGATGGCACCTCGACAACCGCATCGTGACCGCCTCGCGCTTGGGCAGCTTGATGTGCTGATCGTCGATTGGGCCAGCTTGCCCACCGCAAATATCTAAAATCAGTTGCGTAATCAAGTCGAGATGTTCGGGGATCTGATCAAAATCAACCCCGCGCTCAAAGCGATGGCTCGCCTCTGAATTTAACTTTAATTTACGAGCACGGCCTGCGATCGCCTCGGGCCACCAAAAGGCGGCTTCAACATAAATGCTCGTTGTGTCGAGCGAGACTGCCGTGGACGCACCGCCCATGATGCCTGCAAGACTTTCGGGGATATCAGCACTCGTGATGACGCCCATCGAGTCATCGAGCTTGATCGTTTGATCATTTAACAAGGTGAGTGTTTCACCGGCGCGTGCCCAGCGGACGTCTATCGCAGGTTTGGGCATGCGCTCAAGATCAAACACATGCGTTGGGCGACCCAGCAACAACATCACATAGTTCGAAATATCAACCAACGCGGTAACAGAACGCTGCCCTGCCCGCTTGAGCCGCTCAACCATCCAGTCAGGGGTTTGTGCACGGGCATTGACACCACGCATGACTCGCCCCGCAAACCGCCCGCACAAATCTGGCGCCTGAACGGTCACCGGAAGAACTTCCGTCAGTGTTGGTTGAACCGGTGCTGTGTGAGGATATGTGAGCGGCGCGCCTGTTAAGGCAGCGACTTCACGCGCAACACCCAAAATTGACAAACAATCGGCGCGGTTAGGCGTGAGCTTCAAGGTGAACAAGGTGTCGTCAAGGTCTAGGGCCTCGCGCACGCTAACGCCTACTTGCGCATCCGCTGGTAACACCAGTAAACCCGCATGCTCTTGTGACAAGCCCAGCTCTTTTGCTGAGCACAACATGCCAAAAGATTCAACGCCACGCATCTTGGCAACACCAATCTTAAGATCGCCGGGTAATACAGCACCCACGGTTGCCAACGGCACTTTTAAACCAGCGGCAGCGTTCGGTGCGCCGCACACGATTTGCAAAGGTGCTGCAGCGCCCACGTCTACCATACACACGCGCAGTTTGTCAGCATTAGGGTGAGGCTCGGCACCTTGAATCAACGCCACCACAACACCCGAAAACGCAGGCGCTACCAAAGTGGTCTCTTCGACCTCAAGGCCCGCCATCGTCAAGCGATGAGACAACTCATCGGTAGAAATCGGCGGGTTCACCAGGCTACGCAGCCAAGATTCTGAAAATTGCATAGGTAACCGTATCGGTCTAAAAATTAATCGTTGAACTGGCGTAAAAAGCGCAGATCGCCTTCAAAGAACTGCCGCAAGTCGTTCACACCGTAACGCAGCATTGTTAGGCGCTCAAGGCCTGAACCAAACGCGAAACCAATGTAGCGCTCAGGGTCTAAGCCAAAATTACGGATCACATCGGGATGCACTTGGCCAGACCCAGAAATTTCAAGCCAACGTCCCTTATTCGGCCCCGACGTAAACATCATATCGATCTCGGCCGACGGTTCAGTAAACGGAAAAAAGGAAGGTCTGAAACGCAACTCAAGATTGTCTGTTTCAAAGAAGCAGCGTAAAAAGTTCGTGTAGACGCCCTTTAAATCGGCGAACGAAATATTTTCGTCAATCCAGAGGCCCTCAACTTGATGAAACATGGGCGAGTGCGTTGCATCACTATCCACCCGATAAGTGCGACCAGGCGCGATCACTTTAATCGGCGGCTTATTCATGCGCGCGTAGCGAACCTGCATCGGGCTCGTGTGCGTACGCAGCAAGAGCGGCAAGCCCTGAGCGTCGTTCATGTCAACATAAAACGTATCTTGCATCGAACGTGCGGGGTGATTTTCAGGATTATTCAGTGCAGTGAAGTTCGTCCAGTCGTTTTCGATTTCGGGGCCATCGGCCACGGCAAAACCGATTGACTTGAAAATGGCCTCAACACGCTGCCATGTGCGGATCACTGGGTGGATGCCACCTTTACCGCGACCACGTCCAGGCAGGGTCACATCGATGGTCTCAGCGGCCAAACGCATGTCAAGCTCAGCTTGAGCCATCTCAGCGCGTCTAGCGTTAAGCAAGGCTTCAACTTGCTGTTTGATCGCGTTGATACGAGCGCCTTCTGCGCGCTTGGCCTCGGGGTCAAGTTTACCCAGGCCCTTCATCAACTCAGTCAGCGAACCTTGTTTGCCTAAAAAACGCGCCTTGGCGTTTTCGAGCGAGGCCGCATCCGAAGCTTCCGCAAATTGCGCACGCGCCTGCTCAATCAGGTCATCGCTCTTGTCAGTCATTTTTACAACCTTCGCGAAATCACATCTTTAAAATGCAAACGGAGCCCAACGGCCCCGTTTACAGATACAACTTATCAGTGCTTAAGCAGCCAACGCTGATTTTGCCTGATTCAATACCGCAGCGAAACCAGCTTTGTCATGGACGGCCATGTCGGCCAAGACTTTGCGGTCTAGCTCGATTGAAGCCTTTTTCAGGCCAGCAATAAACACGCTGTAGGTCGTACCGTGCTCACGCACTGCTGCGTTGATACGGGCGATCCAGAGGGCGCGGAACGTACGCTTTTTGTTACGACGATCGCGGTAGGCGTATTGGCCAGCGCGCATAACTGCTTGCTTGGCAATACGAAACACATTACCGCGGCGACCACGATAACCTTTAGCTTTTGCAATAACTTTTTTGTGACGGGCTCTGGCCGTTACACCACGTTTGACGCGAGGCATGTTTTATCTCCTTAAGCGAAAGGCATCATGGCTTTAACTGAAGCCACGTTGGTTTTATCGACCGCTGCCGAACCGCGCAACTGACGCTTGGTCTTGGTGGTTTTTTTGGTCAGGATGTGGCGCTTAAACGCTTGACCCCGTTTGATCGATCCGCTGCCGCGAACCTGAAAGCGCTTTGCAGCACTTTTCTTGGTTTTCATCTTAGGCATTTGATTTCCATTTACTTAAAATTGTGCTCTGTAGGTGCCTGGCATGTTGCTCGATTAGCCCAATTTCGTGCCAATCGACCGCCAGTCTTGTTAACCCAAGATCCACTTTTAACTTCATTTTCTCTGCAAGTTTTGCAGGAAAGTCTTTGATTATATGACAAATTCTGACACTTTGCACACTCTAGGCAAAAACCCCAGCTACCTTGTGCCTTCAGAAAACATTGGTCGATATTGAAACGCCTCGGCCAAATGAGGCAAATCGATCTGTGGCGCACCGGCCATGTCAGCGCAAGTGCGCGCAACACGCCGCAGGCGTTGGATGGCGCGGGCCGACAGATAATGCCTTTTAATCGTACTCTCTAAAAGTTTGGCTGCGGCCGGCGACAGCGCGCAGCATCTTTCTAAGTCTTTATCGGGCAACCGAGCATTGATTGTACGTTGGCGCTGAAACTGGGGCTGTCGTGCCGCCTCAACCCGTTTACGAACAGAGGCCGAAGGCTCACCCGGGGCAAGCTCAAGCCAGTGCGCATCGCTCACGGTGAGGGTCACAAACAGATCAATTCTGTCTAGCACCGGTCCTGACACCCGCTGCTGATAGACAGCAATCTGCTCAGCTCGGCACTTACAACGCCCTTTTGCATGTCCATACCAACCGCAGGGGCATGGATTCATCGCCGCCAGCAACTGAAAGTCGGCCGGGAACTCTACTTTGAGCTTTGCCCGTGCAATGGTCACCGAGAGGCTTTCCAGGGGCTCACGCAAGCCCTCACGCACGCGGCGCTCAAACTCTGGGAACTCATCTAAAAACAAGACACCCCGGTGCGCCAGAGTCACTTCACCTGCGCGTGGTGTTGACCCCCCGCCCAGCATCGCAGCCATCGAGGCCGAGTGATGTGGTGCTCGAAAGGGTCTTTGCCCCCAGTTGTGCTCACTCATCCCAGCAAAGGCTGCCACAGAGGCCACCTCTAAGCACTCAGACGGGGTCAAGGCAGGCAAAATCCCAGACAAACGCTTAGCGAGCATCGTTTTGCCCACGCCAGGGGTGCCGCAGAACAGCAAGCTATGTCCACCTGCGGCAGCAACTTCAAGTGCTCTGCGCGCTACCAACTGACCACGAACGTCGGATAAGCAAGGTACGTCAGCGCGCACGGCAAGCGGCTCAATTGGTACCAAATATTGGAGTGGTTGACGACCTGTAAGATGCTCAACCACCTCACTGAGGGTTTGAGCACCAAAGACTTTCAGGCCTGGCACCCGAGACGCCTGTTGCGCACTGACGTAGGGCAACATTAAGCAAGCTGGCGGTTGGCTGCGCGCGACCGCAAGCGCGATGGCAATTGCACCTTTGATCGGTGAGAGCATTCCGGTTAACGAGAGCTCACCAGCCACCACCAAAGAAGAAAGCGCAGTCACGCTCGGATCGCCGCTTGCCGGCTGGATCAACTCGGGCAACTCGATTTGCCCCGACGCCAGCAAAACGCCCAAAGCAATGGGCAAATCAAAACGACCTGACTCTTTAGGCAAATCAGCGGGCGATAAATTAACGGTTAGCCGCCCTGCCGGAAATTCGAAACCACTGCTTAAAAGTGCCGATCTGACGCGTTCGCGGCTTTCACGCACTTCAGCATCGGCAAGCCCCACCATGGTGAAGCTTGGCAAACCACTGCTTAAATGCGTTTCAACCCGAACCGGAGGCGCCTCCATCCCAAACAATGAACGACTCATGATGACAGCTAAAGCCATAGATTTCTCGGAAAAAAAGTCGAGAGTATGGCGCGCTCAAGATAGCCTGCCTACCGATGGACTATTTTGTCTGACTCGTTTGGGAGAGATCGATCGGCTCTGTCGTAAGCGCAACCGACAACATATAGCGCCAAGGGCAAGTAGCGTTTGCAGGAGTTAGGGCTGCTGACTTTCAAGCTGTGACAGGCGGTGCTCGAGTTGCTGCACCTGAGCCTCTAACGCTGCTGCACGCTCTTGAACTCGTTTAAGCATATCAACCTGGATATCGAACTCTTCGCGAGTGATGAGATCCATCTTGTTGAAAGCCTGCCCCATCAACGCTTTCACGTTGCGTTCGATATCGGCCGCAGGGCTACGCGCAATAAGATCTGAAACATTTTTTTGAAATTCTTCAAACCAGGCATTTTTTGGAATCATGATGTTCTCGTCAAAAAATAAGGGTAGGACTCAGTCTGGCGAATCGAGCGAGCTAGCGATAAAGCGTCGCGGGATCAATCTCAATAGCGCGATTCAGCGAATTCGCAACTTTTAAACGCAAGGCGTTTGAATGGGCGTGACGAATCTCGCGTTTTACGTCGAGCAACTGTTGCGCATGCATCGAAAAATGTGTGAGGCCGAGCCCAAGAAGCAAGCGGGTTAAATGAGAATCACCCGCCATTTCGCCGCACACGGCAACAGGTTTACCTACCCGCTCACCTGCATTGATTGTATTGGCAATGAGCCGTAATACGGCCGGATGCAACGGATCGTACAGTGCAGCCACTTCATTGTCAGCCCGATCAATCGCTAGTGTGTACTGAATCAAATCGTTGGTGCCGATTGAAAGAAAATCGAGCGCGTCGGCGAAGGGTTCAATCGCGATCGCGGTGGCAGGCACCTCGATCATGGCGCCCACCAAGATATCTTTGTCGTAGGCCTGGCCACGCTCATCAAGCTCACGCTTAGCTGCGGCAATCGCTGCTTTAGTGGCAATCACTTCGTGCATATGCGCAACCATCGGGATCAGTATCCGCACGGTGCCATGCGCAGAGGCGCGCAAAATTGCCCTCAACTGCGTTGCAAACAATTCGGGATGCGCCAGACAATAACGGATTGCACGCAAACCCAAGGCCGGATTGGTTGCAACCGTTGCCTCACCGTCTAAGGTTTTATCAGCGCCGATATCTAACGTACGAATCGTGACGGGCCGATGCTGCATCGTTGTCACCACACTTAAGTACGCCTGATATTGCTCTTCTTCGGTTGGCAGCTCGCTGCGCCCAATAAATAAAAATTCGCTACGAAACAAACCAATTCCTGAGGCGCCATTCGCTAAAGCCAACTCGGCTTCGTCGGGCAACTCGATATTGGCCTCTAATGAAATTTGAATACCATCAAGCGTTTCGGCCGGCACATCTTTCAGTAAAGACAGTTCAGCGCGCTCGTCTCGATAGACTTGCTGCAAGCGCCGATACTGCTCTAGTGCTTGACGCGAAGGATTAACCAGCACCGCGCCATTGGCGCCGTCTACCACCACCCAATCGCCATCTGACACGAGCGTGCGCACGTGACCTAACGCAACGACAGCAGGCACCCCTAAGCTTCGGGCAACAATAGCTGTATGTGACGTTCCACCACCCAGATCGGTCGCAAAGCCCGCAAAGCGGGCACCACGTAATCGAATCATGTCGGCGGGTGAGATGTCATGCGCCACAACAATCAGGTGATCATCTGCATCAATGTCATGGTTGAGCTCAAGTGTCTGTTTTGAACCAGACAACACTTGCAGAACTCTTTCAATCACTTGCCGCACATCAGAGCCGCGCTCACGAAGATATTCGTCTTCGATTGCAGCAAACTGCTCGGCCAAAATTTGACCTTGCGTCGTCAGCGCCCACTCGGCGTTGTAGTGCTTATCTTGTATTAATGCCAACGCTTGATCCGCCAGCAACGGATCGCTTAACAACATACTGTGCACGCTAAGTAAGGCCGCCAACTCGCGCGGCGCATCATCAGGCAAGTTTGCCGCCAAGTCGTTCATTTCTTGTTGCGTTGTACTGAGTGCGTTTGACAGACGATTCTTTTCAGACTGAATCTGCTCTGTCGAAATTCGATAATGGGAGACCTCAAGCGCTGTAGCGCCAAGCACCACCACTCGACCAATTGCATACCCTCGTGCAACGCCCTGCCCATACAGGCACAGCATCGGGCTCGCCGGTTGTGTCGCTTGCGTCAGATTATTGGCCTTCACCGAATTTGTCATCAAAAAGCGCCTGCATCGCGCTGAGGGCTTGCTCAGCATCACCGCCCGACGCCTCGAGCTTGACTGTACTACCGATTCCGGCTGCCAGCATCATCACGCCCATGATACTTTTTGCGTTGACCCGCTGAGCACCTTTCGAAATAAAAATCTCGCCACTGAACTGGCCAGCAAGCTGTGTGAGTTTGGCCGCCGCACGTGCGTGCAGACCAAGTTTGTTTGATACGACGATCTCTAACTGTGGCATAAGAAACGTTGCTTCATAAATATTGTTTGATTGGCTTCAGTCTACACGCAACAGCGCGTGCGTGGCACCCGCAAGTGCACTTGTTGCCACATCCTCAAGGCTACCTTGGCGATAATTAATGGCGCGCAGCAACATCGAGGCATTGACACCACCCAACACGCAGCAGGGCACCCCAGCTTTTTGCACGATATGGCTCGCTTGTACAGCAATGTTTGAGGGGGTCGCACCCGGAAGGTCTGTCAGCACCAAGACGCCTTCGCCAAGATCAGCCTCAATCAGTTGTTGTGCAAGATTAGGCGCACAATCTGAGGCACATTCGTTAGGCAAAATATCAGCGACCAAGACATCTGGTTCGCGTCCTAGAACGTGTCTGGCACACGCTGCAAGCGCTGAGGCCAGCGGAACATGCGCCACGATAACAATCGCAATCATCTGAAAACCCTAACTCGCGGCACGCACAAAGCTACACCGCGACTGAAACTTTGGGTGATGGTGGCAATGCCACTGCACGCTCTAGAGCCAATACAAAAAACTCACCGACGTCAAAGCCAGTTTGTTCAGTAATTTCAACAAAGCAAGTCGGGCTTGTGACATTGATTTCAGTAACATACTCACCGATTACATCCAGCCCAACCAACAACAAGCCCCGAGTGACTAACTGAGGCGCAATTTCACGTGCGATGGCCCAGTCACGCTCGCTAAGAGGTTGCGCAACGCCACGACCACCCGCAGCCAGATTGCCACGCGTTTCGCCCGCTAAAGGAATGCGAGCCAGACAAAATGGCACCGGCTCACCACCAATCAACAAAATACGCTTGTCTCCCTGTTTGATTTCAGGAATGTAGCGTTGCGCCATGATTGTGCGCGTACCATCGTGCGTCAGCGACTCAAGAATGGCATTTAAATTGGTTTCGTGCGGGGCGAGACGAAACACGCCCGTACCGCCCATCCCGTCAAGAGGTTTGACGATGACGTCGTGGTGCTCGATATGAAACGCCTTTAAGCGGTTCATGTCACGCGTCACCAGCGTTGGGGTGGTAAATTTTGCGAACTCTGTAATCGCAAGCTTTTCGGGATGATTGCGTATTGCGCCGCCGCTATTAAATACGCGCGCGCCCTGTGCCTCAGCGTATTCAAGCATGTGGGTCGCGTAAACGTACTCCATGTCAAAAGGTGGATCTTTGCGCATGAGCACCGCCGAAAACTCTTGCAAAAGAACATCCTTTGCAATCGATTCATCATGCCACCAGGCGTGACCATGCAGGTCAGCACCAGGCACAAGACTAATCGGCGTGGCGTGCGCGTACACCTGCCCACCTTGAATAAACAGACCCTCTTGCAAGACGACACTTAAGCGATGACCGCGAGCGACAAGCGCTCGCATCATGGCTACCGAGCTATCTTTGTAAGCTTTTAAGCCTGGTAGTGGATCAATGACAAACAGTACGTGCATCATTAAGCCGCTTCTGCCTTACCAGCAGGTGTCTTCTTGCGTGGCGATAACACCATCACCATCTGGCGGCCTTCAAGCTTGGGCATCGCTTCAACAGAAGCCATATCGGTCAGATCGTCACGCACACGCTCAAGCACGCGCATTCCAAGCTCTTGGTGAGCCATTTCACGGCCTCGAAAACGCAAGGTGACTTTAGCCTTGTCGCCTTCTTCAAGAAAGCGCTTAAGGTTACGCAGTTTGACCTGATAGTCACCTTCGTCGGTGGCTGGCCTAAACTTAACCTCTTTAACCTGAATGATTTTTTGTTTAGCGCGGGCTTCAGCTAAACGTTTTTGTTCTTGATATTTGAACTTGCCGTAATCCATTAAACGGCAAACTGGCGGCTCGGCATTTGGGGCGATTTCAACTAAATCTACGCCTGCTTCTTCGGCCATACGAACAGCTTCTAGTGTATTAACAATACCTAACTGCTCGCCTTCGATTCCAAGTAAACGCACGTCGGGAACGCGGATGTCACCGTTAATGCGATGGGGTTTTTCTGTTGCGATGTTGACGACTCCTGAGGGTTAGGCCGCCTGCGGTGCAGGCGAACCGGAATTGCGGCGTAAAGCCACATCTTCGTTTAGTAATGAAGTGAACTGTTCAAAGGGCATGACACCCAGATCTACGCCACCTCGACTACGCACAGCTACAGCCCCAGCCTGACGCTCTTTTTCACCGACCACCAAGATGTAGGGGACCTTCTGCATACTGTGTTCACGAATTTTATAGGTGATCTTCTCACCCCGACAATCAGATTCTACTCTAAAGCCTTGTTTTTTCAGGCTTTGTGTGATTTCTGTTGCATATTCAGCAGTTGACTCTGAAATGCAGCACACAACGGCCTGTACCGGGGCTAGCCAAGCCGGCAATGCCCCTGCATGATTTTCGATCAACATACCGATAAAACGCTCGAGCGACCCCAAAATGGCGCGATGCAACATGACCGGTGCAACGCGTTGATCTTGGGCATCGACAAATTCGGCGCCCAAGCGCTGGGGCATCGAGAAGTCAACCTGAATCGTGCCGCACTGCCAATGACGGCCAATCGCGTCTTTTAAGGTGTATTCAACTTTAGGGCCATAAAACGCACCTTCACCTGGCGACACCTCAAAATCACAACCGGTACGACGCAGGCTTTCCATCAACGCATTTTCAGCTTTATCCCAGACCTCGTCGCTGCCAATACGCTTTTCGGGGCGCGTGGCCACTTTGTACAAAATCTCGGTGAAGCCAAAGTCGGCGTAAACCTTTTGCAAAAGCGCCGTGTAATTTGCACATTCATCTTGCATTTGCGCTTCGGTGCAAAAAATATGACCATCATCTTGGGTAAAGCCACGTACACGCATCATGCCGTGCAACGAGCCCGAGGGTTCATTGCGATGGCATTGACCAAACTCACCGTAGCGCAAGGGCAAATCGCGATAGGAGTGCAGGCTTGAATTGAAAATCTGCACATGCCCTGGGCAGTTCATGGGCTTCAAACCATAGGTGCGGTTTTCAGATTCAGTCGTGAACATGTTTTCACGATAGTTATCCCAATGACCGGTTTTTTTCCAGAGCGAAATATCAAGGATTTGGGGGGCTTTAACCTCTTGGTAGCCATTATCCCGATATACGTTGCGCATGTATTGCTCAACTTGCTGCCAAATGGCCCAACCTTTCGGGTGCCAAAAAATCAGGCCTGGGCCCTCTTCTTGAAAATGAAACAGATCAAGCTCGCGACCAATTTTGCGATGATCGCGACGCTCGGCCTCTTCGAGCATATGCAAATGGGCGTCTTGATCTTCTTTATTGGCCCAAGCCGTGCCATAAATGCGTTGCAACATTTCGTTGTTGCTATCGCCACGCCAGTAGGCGCCGGCCAGCTTCATCAGTTTGAATACTTTAAGTTTGCCCGTATTGGGCACGTGAGGGCCACGGCACAAATCGATAAAGTCACCCTCTCGGTAAAGAGAAATTGTTTCGTTACCTGGGATCGCACCAATGATTTCTGCTTTGTAATGTTCGCCAATACTTTTGAAGTAAGTGACGGCATCATCACGTTTCCATTCTTCACGCGTGACAGGTTCATCTTTTTTGACGAGCTCGGCCATTTTCTTTTCAATGGCAGCCAAGTCTTCAAGCGTAAACGGCCGCTTGTACGAAAAATCGTAGAAAAATCCGTTTTCAATCACGGGGCCAATTGTCACCTGCGCATCTGGGAACAAGGCCTTGACCGCATAGGCGAGCAAGTGCGCCGTTGAGTGACGAATAAGGTCTAGACCTTCGGGATCTTTGCCGGTGATTAAAGCCAGTTGCGCGTCTTGTTCAATCAAATGGCTGGTATCGACCAACTGGGATTGATCGCCTCGCGTGACGCGACCACCTAGTGCGGCGCGGGCAAGCCCAGCCCCAATGGATTGGGCAACCTCGGCAACCGTAACCGGGCCCGGATATTGGCGTTGAGAACCGTCTGGCAGTGTAATGGCGATCATTGTGGGGTGTCGTTCAGTTGTGCAGAACTGACATGTGTGAGAGGTGGGTGCTGTTTAAATACGTTTGCGCTAAGGTCCGCTAAGGTCTTCAGCAAGCAAACAGGTAGCACGAGCCCGATCAAATCACATGCAAAATCCAGTTAGAAACAACTAAGATTTTAGCATTACAAGGCCTTACGGCTCATTTAACGACGCCTTAGCCGCCTCTTGGGGCGTTAAACCCTCATAAAACTGATCGGTGAACCACTCGGCCTGCTCTTCAATATAGCCTTGGGCTTCGCGCAAACTAGCGCCGGCGGCGACCAAAAAGCCTTCAACCTCGGTACACCACTCAATCAGCGCCAATGTATCCGGATCGAGTTCTTCTTTTTTTGCCATATTAAGCCAGATATCCCAAGCGGTAGCATCACCAATAACGATGGACAGTATACTCAGTTCGGTCTCAAAATTAGTCCGGTTGGGTGTTTGTCATCTTACATTGACCCGGCCATTAACGTTGCGAAATTGGGCAACCTATGCTTTACAAAATTAAAATTATCTCGGTGTGCGTAGCAATCGTTTTTTTTCTGCTGGGTCTGCTGTCAGTTTTACAATATTTTAGATTTCAACATCTGCTGTTTGACGTGACTCGCTCGCGAGTTGAAGTTCCTGCAGAGGCATTGAAAAGAGATGTCGAGCGCACCTTGGCGACTGGTCTCTCGCTTCAAACGAATGCCCAATTGCAAATAATGCTTAACCACGTTCTGGAAACGAATCCAATCTTGTTTTCGATTCAAATCGTCGACTCGTCCGCCACGAACGGCAAAGTACTTTGGTCTGGCGCGCGCCAACCGGCTCGATCAGCCAGTGCGCCCGTGTTTGTGCAGCGCTGGCCCATTATTGATTCGATTGGCTCAACGGTGGCGCAACTTACTTTTGTATCGGACAAGACCGCCGCTTTGGAGTTATTGGCACGCGTACGAGACGAGGCGTTTGGACTATGGGCGCGCTTGTGCCTGGTAGTTTTGGCCATACTGACTCCGCTACTCTGGTGGTTGCTTAAGACACTGGACACAATTATTGTTTCTGCGCGCGCGGTACTTTTAGACGAACCAGTCGACACGAATACAGTGCAACATAGCGACGTATACCAACTGGCAAAAGAGTCGCAAGAAGCAGGGTTAGCGGCAAAAACTGCGGCAACAGGCGCGCGCGCATGACCACGCAGCGAATGCGCAGCATCGAGCGCACGCTCGCAATTCGCACTTGTGCTGCGCTGTTGATCGTCGGACTTGGTGCGGCGCTGGCATTGACTCTGTTCACGCTAAGCAATTTCGAGCGAATTCTCTTTCCCCAGGTCGCTCTAAAAAGCACCGTGGTCGCGAATTCAGTTCGAGAGACAATTCAAAGTGCGCTTAAGCTCGGCATCCCATTTGAATCTCTCGTTGGGGTAGAAGACTTTTTAGCGGACACACTTCAAGACAATCCTGAGATCGAATTCATACAAATCAAAGATCTGAACGGTCTGATGTACATCAAATTTCGCGATGGGTCGAATCAGCGTAAAAGCAACAACGAAATTATTGAAGACATCCCAGCTGAACAATCACGACCTGGCGTCACAATCGGCGTACGCGCATCCTATATCCAAGAAAAATTACAAATCATGTTTGGCGACGCGGCAGTCGTTTCTTTAGTCGCAGTCACCGTGGGTATTGAAATCGCCTTGTTTTTCTCTTTGCTGTGGATTCTCAGGCCAATGAACATCTGGGTAGCGATGCTCAAAGGTTTAAAAACGGGCCAAACGCAACGGTCGTTAAGCCATACGGTTTCTGGGCCTTTTGCTGTGCTCGTCGAGGTCACCCAACAACGGCTTCTCTCTATCAGCGCACAAGTATCACGCTCAAGTTTAGGCGCTATAGTCAAAGACTGGAACGAACCGCAGGCACGTGATGTGCGCCTTGCACTATTTCTGTTTGTATTTGCCGAAGAACTACTTCGTTCGTTTCTACCCATCTATGTCAAAGAGATCGCTAGTACAAAGGCTTTGTTGACAGTCGACATCGATATCGCGCTGCCGATCATGTCCTACATGCTGTTCGCTGGTTTAGGCACACTCTTTGGTGGCGGGATCGTTCAACGTGTAGGTTTGCGAAACGCCTTCAAATGGAGCGTCGTCATCTCGACGCTTGGCCTTGGGGGGCTGGCGTTTGCAAACAATGTCTTAGAGGTGGTCGGCTTACGTGCCGTTTGTGCCGTTGGCTATGCGGTTGCCACCGTCACCTGTCAAATTTACATTGCGCAAACTGCCAAGACAGACACGACCACAACGCGCGGGCTCGCAACCTTTGTGGCTGCCGTCACTGCGGCCTCTTTATGCGGCGCTCCGATCGGAGCGGTAATTGCTGAATTAATCGGACTCTCGGGGGCAATGATCGTTGCGGCAGCAACTGCCCTCTGTTCGTGGTTGTTGTTTCGTGGCCTGAATATGCCTCAAGAGCAAAGGAACAAAACACACTCAACGCCAACCTCGTCAACCACCCAGAGCTTTTCTGAACTCTTGCATAACAGGCGAATTTGGATCATCTTGTTGTGTGATGTTGCGTCAGGCAAGCTCATGCTAGCGGGTCTACTGTTTTATCTAACCCCAATATTGCTACTGCAGTATCGCTTGACCCAGACGAGTATCGGTCAGTTTTTTATGTTTTATTACGTCACTTTGGCAATAGGCAACTTTTTACTCAGTCGACTGAACTCGACCGCCACAAATAAGCTCGCGTTAATGATTGCTGGTTCGCTGCTGACAGGCTCTGGCAGCCTTCTTATGATCTGGTTCAACACCCCACTTGCCTTGGCGGGCGCAATCACTCTACTGGGCGCCGGTCAAAGTTTGGTTCTTGCGCCTGCCGTTGCTGTCTTGCTTGCCACTGCGCGCACTGAATTGCCGCACGTCAATCCAGCGCACACACTCGCGCTAGCGCGTACCTTTGATCGTATCGGGGGGATTTTAGGCGCCGCGCTAGTGGCCGTTTTATCACTGCGTTTTGACTACAGAGAAACCACTGTGTGGCTAGGCGCCGTGGTTATTCTTCTCGGGCTAGGCAACCTCGGGCTTGCCATACCAGGCCGCCGCTCACAGGCCAAACTATGAAACTGCATCGACTAAAAGCTGTCGTTCTAGCGCTCTTGAGCATTGGTTGCTGGTTACTCGGCAGTGCTTTTACGCCCGTCTGGGCGCTCGAAACCAAACCCTTTAAGATCACAATGGTGGTTTTTCGGGGCTGTGAGGATGCATGCCTAGGCTTTAAAAACTACTGGGCCGACAATAGGATTCCAGTAGAAATCGAGATCCTCGACGCAAAAACAAATACTCAGCTTTTGCCAGAGTTTGTCAAACATGTAAAAGCTACGAAACCCGATCTACTTGTGACGTGGGGCACCACAGTATCACTCGCGATGCTTGGCACCACCGAGAACGTCGACCCAGCAAAACACGTGACTGAGGTACCCGCGCTGTTTATGATTGCCTCGACTCCGGTGGGATCAAAATTAGTTTCTAGCCTGCATTCACCAGGGCGAAACGTTTCTGGCACCCTTTACATCGTGCCTGTTGAAACTCAACTCAACGTGGCGCGCCTCTACATGCCTTTCAAGCGCGTTGGATATATCTTGAATCCAACAGAAGATAACTCAAAGGTAATTCAGACTGAACTTGAACTGGCACAAACAAAGTTTAATTTTGAATTAGTGTCGCGTTCGGTTCAATTAGACGCAAATGGCAAACCTGACGCTGCCAGCCTACCAACCCTCATTGACGAAATGGTAAATGACAAAGTCGATTTAATGTATTTTGCGCCCGATACTTTTTTATTACTAAACCGAGATGTCATTACTAAACATGCGGTCAAAAAAAACCTACCGGTTTTAGCAGTCTCTGAACTGGTTGTACTTGAATCCGATGCACTATTTGGCGTAGTCAACCGCTACACAACAGTTGGTCAACTGACAGCCGCCAAAGCCGAGATGATCTTAGTTAAAAAAATCGAACCCAAAAATATACCGATCGTGGCTCCACCCGGCTTCTCATTGATTGTGAACATGCGTGTAGCGAAGGAGCTACAACGTTATCCACCAATACGGGTCGTGAAGATCGCTGAAATCGTGAACTAATTCAGACGAGCAAACAACTGGCTCAGCCCGTTCTCGCGCGTATTTGAGTCTTGAAATTCGACAGGGTTTGTTCAACACCAACAGTTTTTAAACTATTCACGAGGCCTTCAAGTTCGATCGCTTGAAGTGAAGGCGAAAATCGCGCCATAAATTCGGGTGCAATAAATTGGCGGATGAACTCGCTATAAACACTGTAAGAGACAACCTGCACACCACGATGCTCAAGTTCAGTAAAGACCTCTTGTTCTGGCAAACGATAATACCGAAAACGCTGCGGGTCTTGTTTCTCAAGCTTCACAGTTTGACCCTGTTCAAGGGTCTCAAGCAGGCGCAATACACTGATCAATCCCAGTTCATAGAGCGCTGCGATGTGTCCAAAAATCGAGCGCTCTGGCCTGAACTCGAGATAAGAAACTGAATAAATCGCACCGGTATCGATTCCTTCATCGACCTGATGGAGGGTACAACCCAATTTCTCGTCGTTATTAAATATTCCACGCAGCGGTGCGTACAAACCGGCATAACCAGGTAACGCCCCAGGATGAACATTGAAGATTCCAAAACGAGGGATACGCGCGATATTGTCCTTAAAAATCAGACTAAACCTTGCCGAAACAACGATGTCTGGCTTCCACTCACGAATCTGTTGTTCGCTCGCAGGATCATTAATGCTAATGACGGTGTTGATTTCAACTTGGTAACGCCTCGCGCAACCTTCAAAGGTGGCTAGTGGCCCCTGCCCAGACTGCGCATCCAGTATGGGAAACAACCCCAGAAGCGGCAGATCACGCTCAAGAAATTTTTCTTCAAGCAACGCAGGTACTGAATTTTCAGCAGGACGCGTCTTGTCTGACAACAGCACTTTGACTTGATGGCCACTTAGCTTGGGCAGTATCCAATTCAAAATCCAAGCACCAAATACATCGTTCTTCGTACAAAATAAAATTCTCATTTGCAGAGGCATGAAATAGTTTTTAGTTTTCAGGGCTGCTAATTTACAAGGGCATGAAACAACTTTTTAGCTTTCGGAGCTGCTAATTTTTTGGAGGCAGTTGTAACTCAGACCGAATTTCAGCAAGCAATCGCGCTGCGTTTTGAGATGCCTTGTTTTTTGGATCAAGATAGCGTTCAATTTTTATAAATTCCTTAACCTCTTTCTCAGTTAAGGGCCTTGCGCGGGCAATCTCTACCAAGCCCTCGAGTCGACGCGTAAAGCGCGCCATGATTCCAAGCTTCCAATAATCGTAAGCACGAGGAAATCCGAGGTAGTACAAAAAGAAATAAGCACTCAACAAAAAGCTTAAAAAGAGTGCCGATTTATCAAGCAAACCAGCAATCCAAAAATTAAGAATCCGATAAAGAAATGGAACATAACCCGGGCTGTGTCGATAGATTTGATCTGCTTCGGCATCTCCATCGACATCAAACTCAAAGTTCATCGACGGAAAAGTTGCTCTGTTTGAGACCAAGGTTGGGGGCCGGTAAGCGTCTTTCAGTGCAAGGCTCACCAACACAACGATTGCAGGATGTAAATCTTTCTTCGCAACAACAGTCGCAGGTATACCAACCATATTTACATTCGAGGATGGCAAGTTATTGAGCAACGAAAAAGAGCCACGTTCAATCACCAAGTGATGCAGATAGCCGTATTTTTTTACCATTGCAGACGCATGATCCACAGGTACTAGTTTTGCGTACCCTAAGGCACCAATTTCAGAGACTATTTTATTGGTGGTCGGCTGCAGAAAAAAACCAACGTCGATGTCTCCATTACGTAAGGCGTTTTCCATCTGGCGCAGCGATAACTCAACATAGGTCGACGACTCTGGAGTAATACCGTATTCATCAAGAATGATGTCAGTCAATAAACGGCCTCCCGTATTTTTGGGGCCGACCCCTAGTTTCAAGTCATTAAAGTCAGCTGGACTTTGCACCTGAAGATCGCGACGCGCAAAAATAAATAAAGGGTCCATAATGACCGAACCGAGCGACTTCACGTTTGGGTACTGGCCCGCTTTAACCTCGTGCGCGATGAATCCGATATCGACATTACTCGCAGACTCATTGACGTGACCAATGATGCTTAAAGTCGCCTCACTGTTAATGATCGAGACACTAACCCCCCGCTGTTCAAGGCGCTCTTTGAGCAAGAGCGCTGTTGAGTCGAAAAAACCGCCTTTGGGGCCAGCCTCGATCACAATGTGACGCGGAGGTAACTGCAGCACAAGAAAGAGCAGCAACACGGCGCCCAAGCCAATCCACAGCCAAGGCAAAGAGTTATAAGCGTTATTAAAGGGATTTTTCAACGATGTTCCAAATTGTTGGCCGGGAGCCTTCAATACAATTTGGTGATTTTACCTGCGCCGACTTTAAATGCAGGACTAGAGCCCTAAAGCCCTGAATGCGCGAATGAATAATTGGTAGGCGGTATTGGAATCGAACCAACGACCTCCACGATGTCAACGTGGCGCTCTAACCAGCTGAGCTAACCGCCTGTAAAGACCGCTATTGTATCGGTTTTAGATACCCGCTGTCAAAGGCCTGTCTCGACGCTTGCTCGCTGCACGGCTTGCACGAATTCGTGAATCTTTTTTTCAGACTTCACGCCTGGGCTATCCTCAACGCCGCTGCTCACATCGACAGCCCACGGAGTCAGAGCTCGCACCGCTGCTGCGGTATTTTGAGCATTCAAGCCACCAGACAACACCATGGGGCGTGAGACGCCGACTGCACTTGTTACCTCAGACAACAATGCATGATCAAAGCCCTGCCCGCTGCCGCCAAACGCAGGGGTGTAACTATCAAACAACCAGCCCGCTGCCTGTGAAAACATCTTGCAGGTTTGTGCCACGTTCGCGGCGGTATCGAGCCCAGGCGCGCCTACTCTAAAAGCTTTTAAGTACGGCAGACCAAATGAAACACAAAAGCCTGGCTCTTCGTCGCCATGAAACTGCAGCAAGCTTGGCCGCAGACTGTGGATGACCTCTTTAACCGCTTGGGGCTCGGGGTTCACAAAAAGCGCCACGGTACTGATAAACGCAGGTAAGTCAGCACATAGCTCAGCTGCGTGCGCAGCACTGACAAAACGCTTGCTGGGCGGATAAAAAACAAACCCTAAGGCATCAGCGCCGAGTCGGACGCAGGCGCGCACATCTTGAGCACGCGTCAACCCACAGATTTTGATACGCGTGCGTGTTGTGTGTTGGCTTGTGCGCATAGACAGGATTAAAGAGAAACCGAAGACTGCTTATTCTAGACCGAGTTCTTGTAAACCAAAGCCTAGCCCCTTGCGCTCTTGAAGCGCCCCCTGTGGGTAGGACACCTCGGTCAAGTACAACCCATCAGGCGCAAACGTCGGCGCGCCCTGTGTTCGGTCTTTTAACGCCAATAACGTTGTCATGTATTCAACCGGCGCTCTGCCCTGCCCGATTTGCACTAAGGCCCCCATAATATTGCGCACCATGTGATGCAAAAAAGCATTGCCTTGTAACGAGACAAGAATCAAGCTTCCTTTTTGCACAATATGAAGCGCGGTGATTGTGCGCACCGGCGACTTGGCTTGACATTGCGACGAACGAAAACTGCTGAAGTCGTGCTCGCCCAGCAGTGCTTGGGCCGCTTGTGTCATTGCTACGACATCCAAGGGTTGAAATACCCAACCTGCTCTGCCTGCCCAAAGCGGTTGGCGAACCCGGCTATTCAAAAGCACGTAGGTATACGAGCGCGCAGTCGCTGAAAATCTTGCATGAAAATCATCCGCCACATATTGCGCCCACTGCACAGAAATCGATTCAGGAAGATGCGCATTGACCCCTCGCACCCACGACTCTTCGGTGCGATTGATTTCACAGTCGAAATGAACCACTTGACCGAGAGCATGCACAGCGGTGTCGGTACGCCCGGCACATGTGGTGTGAACCGGTACCGTTGCAAATATCGCTAACGCTCGCTCGAGGGCGTCTTGTACCGTCTGCCCATTTGGCTGTTTTTGCCAACCTTGCCAGGGACGCCCGTCGTACGAGATTCCGAGCGCTAAGCGGGCCATTCAAGCCCGTACCGTTTGAACTGAGACGCAGCCTTCACAGACACTGACTCAAACTTTTGAGTGAGGGTCAGGCTTTGAAATAGAAGGTTCTTTCTTGATGGCAGAATGGGGCGAGTCTAAATTCAAATCAATCCCTTGCAGCTTTTCGTCAAGTGCGCTGCGCGCTTTAGGGTTCAATGCATCGGGTGTATCGTCGCCCTCAACTTCATCGAGTTCGCGGCGTGCACCTGCGCGACGCAAGAGCCAAGCGACCAGCAAGCCACCAATTGCCAAAACCGCTGTCAAAATCCCGAGCGCACTCGTGGTAAAGCTTGACCATAACTGACTGAGCAAACCATAGGCTGGGGCGACTGTACCAGTGGCCCCAGCGGCACCTGCACTACCAGCAGCACCTGTTACACCTGTTGCACCTGTTGCACCTGTTGCACCTGTTGCTCCTGTTGCACCAGCAGCACCAGCA
>CALFXX010000042.1 GCA_937952975.1 uncultured Alcaligenaceae bacterium | reverse complement strand
ATTCATTAAATTTTTATCCGAAAAAGTATTCGTGGGTAGTATAATGCGATGCAACAATTCTTGTTGATTGCGTAGTGTTTTATTCCTTAGTTTTGCAAAATTTTGTCCCTTAGTTTTGCAAAGTTTTAATTTGCAGTGCAACGATCATAGCTGGCAACTAAGGCCAGTTTGGTCAGACTGTTCGGCGGCCTGACCAAACTCGCTTTCTTATATTGTCCAAGGTGACTTCTATGTCGTATGTTGTTTCATTTGAGCAGCTCCGGATGACGGATGTTGACTCAGTCGGGGGTAAAAACGCTTCATTAGGTGAAATGATCAGTCAGCTGGCTAACGCAGGCGTACGTGTACCGGGTGGCTTTGCAACCACGGCACAGGCGTTTCGCGATTTTTTATCTGACACAGGTCTTGACCAGCGGATCGCTGAACGTCTGACAACTTTAAATCCTGAAGATGTTCGCGAACTGGCTTTGGCTGGTGCGCAGATTCGTCAGTGGATTACCGAAGCGCCCTTGCCGCAACGTTTAAACGACGACATTAAGTCAGCCTTTGCGCTGCTCGATGCTGATGGCAAAGGTTCGTTTGCGGTGCGTTCTTCTGCAACCGCTGAAGACTTGCCCGATGCTTCGTTTGCAGGACAACAAGAAACATTTTTGAACGTTGTGGGCTTTGACGATGTGATCGACAAAATCCGTCACGTATTTGCTTCGTTGTATAACGATCGTGCAATTTCATACCGCGTGCATAAAGGGTATGCCCACGCTGATGTCGCCTTATCGGCAGGCATACAGCGTATGGTGCGTTCTGATAAAGGCAGCGCAGGCGTCATGTTTACGCTTGATACCGAATCAGGCTTTGAAGATGTCGTGTTTATCACGTCGTCTTATGGCTTGGGTGAAACGGTCGTGCAAGGCGCCGTCAACCCGGATGAGTTTTACGTCTTTAAGCCCACGCTAGAGGCTGGCTTTTATCCGATCGTTAACCGACGTATCGGCTCAAAACTTCTCAAGATGGAATTCGACCCCGAGCGCACCGAGGGCCGTGCTGTTCGTACCGTCGATGTACCGGTTTCTGAGCGCAATCGTTTTTCGCTCACCGATGACGAAGTCATTGAGCTCGCGCGTTACGCAGTGATCATCGAAAAGCACTACCAGCGCCCGATGGATATCGAGTGGGGTCGTGATGGCATCGATGGCAAGATCTATATTTTGCAAGCGCGTCCAGAAACTGTGAAGTCACAGCAAGGACACAACGACGTTCAGCAACGCTATCGCCTAAAAGCAACCGGTAAAGTGTTGATCACTGGTCGTGCGATCGGTCAAAAAATCGGTTCAGGCCGCGTCCGAATTGTCGGCGACATTTCAGAAATGGATCAGGTTCAACCGGGCGATGTCTTGGTGACTGACATGACCGACCCTAACTGGGAACCCGTCATGAAGCGTGCCTCGGCAATCGTGACGAATCGTGGTGGTCGTACCTGCCATGCCGCGATCATTGCACGTGAACTCGGGATCCCTGCCGTAGTGGGTTGCGGTGATGCAACCGATCGTTTGACTGAAGCATCCTTGGTAACAGTTTCGTGCGCTGAGGGGGATGAGGGTCGAATTTACGACGGCTTAATCGAGACTGAAGTCGAAGAAGTGCGTCGCGGCGTCATGCCCGAGATCGGCTTAAAAATCATGATGAACGTTGGCAACCCTCAGTTGGCGTTCGATTTTTCGCAAATCCCTAACCATGGCGTTGGCTTAGCTCGCCTTGAGTTCATCATTAACAACAACATCGGTATTCATCCGAAAGCTGTGCTCGACTATCCAAATATCGATACCGAGCTTAAAGTTGCCGTCGAGTCAGCGGCGCGCGGGCATGCGAGCCCACGTACTTTCTTTGTTGAAAAGCTTGCAGATGGTATTGCCACAATTGCCGCGGCTTTCTATCCGAAATCGGTCATTGTTCGCTTGTCTGATTTCAAATCGAACGAATATCGCAAACTTGTTGGCGGTGCCCGCTATGAACCCGAAGAAGAAAATCCGATGTTGGGTTTTCGTGGGGCTTCTCGTTACGTTTCTGAAGATTTTGCCGAGTGTTTCAAGATGGAGTGCGAAGCTCTCAAGCGTGTACGCGAGCAGATGGGCTTGACCAACGTCGAGATCATGGTGCCTTTCGTCCGTACAGTGAATCAAGCCGAGCGTGTGGTCAAACTCTTGGCAGAGCACGGTTTAGCGCGTGGTGAACATGGTTTGCGCGTCATCATGATGTGTGAGGTTCCATCAAACGCGATTTTGGCTGAACAGTTTCTTGAGCACTTTGACGGTTTCTCGATCGGTTCAAACGACATGACTCAGTTGACACTAGGTCTAGACCGTGACTCGGGCATGGAGCTCTTAGCCGCTGACTTTGACGAGCGCGATGATGCCGTCAAGTTCATGCTGCAACGTGCGATAGGCGCCTGCCTGAAAGCGGGCAAGTATGTTGGCATTTGCGGGCAGGGCCCAAGTGATCATCCTGATCTTGCGCAGTGGCTTAAAGATGAAGGCATTTTGTCGATGTCGTTGAACCCTGACACGGTCGTTGATACCTGGCAGCGCTTGGCCGCAAAATAGTGTTTTGTTCAGGTGCTGTGGCTCTGTAGGCTAAGGGTCACAGCATTGATTCATCTCTGCTTAGTAAAAAAGCGAAGACTCTAAATGATGTCTTCGCTTTTTGTTTTGACCAGAGCTTTAGTCTCGATGACGGGTGTCGTGCTTCATCAGACGTTCTTTTTCGCGTGCCCAGTCTTTTTCTTGCGAGGCGTCGCGTTTATCGTGAAGCTTTTTACCTTTACCTAAGCCAAAATCGAGCTTTATTCGACCATTTTTGTAATGTAAATTGATTGGAACCAAGGCAAACCCGCGTTGCTCGACCTTGCCGATGAGCTTGCTGATCTCTTCGGCCTTTAATAGCAGTTTTCGCGTGCGGGTCGCATTGGGCAAAATATGGGTTGAAGCCGACAATAAAGGGCTAATATGCATGCCGATCAGCCATAATTCGGCCTCGAGTACGACCACATAGCTTTCTTTTAGCTGTGCACGACCCTCACGAATCGCCTTGACCTCCCAGCCTTGCAGCACAAGGCCAGCCTCGAAGCGTTCTTCTATTAGGTAGTCGTGAAAAGCTTTGCGGTTTTCGATAATGCTCATTGGGCCTAAGACTTCTGGTGTGATACCGGTAAAATGCCTCTATTCTATCAACCATTCCCGATCAACAATGCATTGCGTCGAGCGTTCTGTCCTAGTCCCTTTCAGTGCGAGCCAAATGTTTGAACTCGTGGCTCAAGTTGAGAAATATCCTGAATTTATGCCGTGGTGCGGCGGAGCCGTTGTCAGCGAGCGAAATGAGCATGGTATGCAGGCGTCGATTACCATCGCGCTGGCTGGCATCCGTCAATCGTTTACCACCCGCAACCGACATGACTTTCCAAACAAGATTGAACTTGAGTTGGTTGACGGTCCGTTTTCAGAACTAACAGGCGAGTGGGTATTTTTGCCTTTATCTGAAGACGCTTGCAAGGTGCTGTTCACCTTAAGGTACGCTTTTTCTAGTCGTACGCTCGAAGCACTGGTTGGCCCAATCTTTAACCGAATCGCTTCAAGCTTTATCGACTCGTTCACACAGCGCGCTCAGGCCGTGTACGGCCAAAGCTAGAAAGAGAAACGATGACAATCGCCCCAAACCATTTCGAACCTTCAGAGCGCTCAAATCACTCTGTGGACGTAGAGAGCATTAAGAACAGTGAGGACGCTAAGCACGATGAGGACGTGTCTATGGCAAATTTTCGTCTTGGCAGTGCCGCGCGCTTAACAGTCTCTGTTGTGTGGGCGAGCCGTGAGCACGTTGCATCTGTGTCACTTGAGGTACCGGTCGGTACACGCGTTGAGCAGGCACTTGAATTAAGTGGCTTATTACAAACGTATCAACCGGCTGGGTTCAGTATTTTTGGGCAACGGTGTGACCTGTCTAGAATACTGAGTGATGGTGACCGAATCGAGCTTTGTCGCCCACTCACCGTCGAACCGAAGGCCGCGCGTCGGCGGCGGGCGCTTCATCGCGAAAAGGTACGAAATATCAAGAAAAAGATGCCGATTGATGATCTGACCGTGTCATAGTGCCCTCAGTGACCCTCGTTGTTGGCCAAAGCGACGTGACTGCTCGTGTGAACAAGAATTGTCAGCGGCAAGACAATATGCCAAGTGATTCGAATTTAGTATTCTGATGTCATAACGATGAGTCGACAACCTCGACAGAACAATAGGCATAGCTTCGTTTTCGGGCAACGCCTCAGGAGAATGCGATGGATATGGAACTGAATGATGATCAAATTGCTTTTGCACAGGCTGCAAAAGAATTTGCCCTGGGTGAGCTTGCTCCGCACGCAGCGCGTTGGGATCAAGAAGCCATTTTCCCGATAGAGACGATCAAGCTTGCGGGGCGCATGGGCTTTGGTGCGATGTACGCGTCTCCAGAGATTGGCGGCTTAGGGTTGCCCAGGCTCGATGCAACCTTGGTCTTTGAAGAGATGGCTGCAATTGACCCCTCAACAACGGCCTTTCTGACGATTCACAACATGGCGACATGGATGGTGGGGCAGTGGGCCACCCCTTCGATACGCGAACAGTGGGGTAAGTCTCTCGCGTCTGGCGAAAAACTCGCCTCGTATTGCCTGACCGAGCCCGGCTCGGGTTCAGATGCAGCGTCGTTGACGAGTCAGGCTTTGCTTGAGGGCGACCACTATGTTTTGAACGGAGCCAAGGCCTTTATTTCTGGTGGTGGCGATACCGATGTGCTGATCGTGATGGCGCGTACGGGTGGTGGCGGTCCTTCGGGTGTTTCTGCCTTTGTGGTCCCTGCAACGCTCGAAGGCATTAGCTTTGGCCGTAAAGAGAACAAGATGGGCTGGAACAGTCAAAGCACGCGCGCGATCAAGTTCGAGAATGTTCGCGTGCCTGTTGCAAATTTATTAGGAAAAGAGGGCGAAGGTTTTAAAATCGCCATGCGTGGCCTGGATGGCGGCAGAATCAACATCGCGACCTGTTCGGTCGGTGCCGCACAAGGGGCACTTGAAGCAGCGCATAGCTACATGCTTGAGCGCAAACAATTTAAGCAACCGCTCGCGGGTTTTCAGGCGTTGCAATTCAAGTATGCAGATATGGCGACACATATTGTTGCCGCGCGCCAGATGGTGCGACTAGCAGCCTGCAAACTTGATGCGGGGTCTGCCGATGCGTCAACCTATTGCGCGATGGCTAAACGTTTTGCCACTGATCTGGGTTTTCAAGTTTGTCTTGATGCACAGCAATTGCACGGTGGCTACGGGTACTTAAAAGACTATCCACTTGAGCGTCTAGTGCGCGATACACGGGTGCATCAGATCCTTGAAGGAACCAACGAAATTATGCGGGTCATTATTGCTCGCCAACTGCTAGAGAAAGGTGCGGATATACGATGAGTGCTTTAGAAACAAATGATGCGGTCGTTTTATTTGACGAACTGCCGTGCGCAAACGGCATGCGTATTGGTATTGCGACACTGAATGCACCAAAAACGTTAAATGGTTTGTCGCTTGAAATGACGCGCCTGCTTGCAACGCAGATTGAGCGTTGGGCCACAGATGCTTCGATCGCGTGCCTGATACTGAAGGGCGCCGGAGACAAAGCCTTTTGTGCGGGCGGTGACCTGCATGCGCTACATCACAGCATGGTGAACAATCTTGGTAAAGCTGCATTAGACAATACACACGCCGGTACTTTTTTTGCAGAAGAATACGCACTCGATTACCGCTTACATACTTTTCCTAAACCGATCTTGGTGTGGGGCGATGGCATCGTCATGGGCGGCGGCATGGGGCTGATGATGGGTGCCAGTCACCGAGTCGTCACCGAGACCTCACGGCTTGCGATGCCAGAAATCTCGATTGGCTTGTTCCCTGATGTAGGTGGAACCTGGATGCTCAATCGCTTACCGGGCAAAACCGGTTTATTTCTGGGCTTAACCGGTGCGCAAATCGGCGCAGCCGATGCTTTATTTGCTGGGATGGCTGATTATCATTTAGCTCGCGATACTTGGCCGACCGTACTTGAACAGCTTAGTCAACAAAACTGGCTGGCAAGCAACGCTCAGTCAAACGGCAAAAACGAGGGGCTACTCGACGCAGTGCTTGCAGGGTTGACCACAACCCCTGCCGTGGCGACAGGGCCTTTGCAACAACACTTGTCTTTGATTCAGACCTGTTGTGCAGGGTCGGATCTTAATAAAATTGTTGCAGCTTTGCTAGCACTTGCCGAGCACACTGACCCTTGGTTGCAGCGTGCAGCTAAAACTCTGGCGGCTGGGTCGCCCGGCTCGGCACGTTTAACGTATACCTTGCTCAAGCGTGTCAAGCACTTGTCTTTGGCGGATGCCTACCGCATCGAGTGGGTAGCTGGCTTGATGTGTGCTTCGCACGGCGACTTTGCCGAGGGGATACGCGCGTTGTTAATCGATAAAGATAAACAACCCAAGTGGAACCCTGCGACGCTCAACGAAGCCACAGAGGCCTGGGTTGAAAAGTTTTTCACGCTTCCGTTTGCGGCTGAGAAGCATCCGTTGTACGACCTCGGCCGCGGCGCCTAAGCGTCGTGACTGAAAGTCGTGTTGAGACACCTAACTTTATGCAGACTTAGTCGAGTAGGGGAGCTCAACCAGTTTAATCGGCGCGCCATCGCGGGCGCCGAGATGCAGGGCATTATGCTCAAGCGCGTCAAAAGTGGTTTCAAATAGCACGTAAGCAGTCACCGTGGTTTGGCCATCGTCTTGAGTGCTTGTAGCCTCTGACTGTTGGTGAGCAGACGAGGTGATGTTGATCACCCGTCCGCAGGCTTGCTCTGAGCCTCGTGCATCAAAAATGTCAGCTCCGGCCATCGCGTTGAGGTCAAGATTCGAGGGCTGCTCAAGCACACCAAAGTGCATGCGGCGTTTGACGGTACCGCGATAGTGGCTGCGGGCAACAATTTCTTGGCCTGGATAGCAGCCTTTCGTAAAACTCACGCCCTCAATTAAATCGAGATTGAGTGTTTGGGGAATCAACAAGTCTTGGGTAGCAGCTTGAATCCAAGGTAGTCCCGCTGAAATATCCTCAGATTGCCACCGCTCGCGCGAAGCAAGAACAGGCGATACGTGTAGACCTTGGCAACGTTCGAGCTGGGCATCGCCCGCGATCCACCACCAACGACAGATCTCTTCGCTAGCTTGAGGCGTAGCACTCGGAGCACAAATCCAAAGCCCTGTGGGTGCAGCGGTCATTTGCCAGACCTCTTGGGGGAGTGCGTGCTGTAAGGTTTGACTCAGGCTTGCAACCTCAGTGCGCGCAACCGAGACCCCAACCACCGAGTAGGTACTGGCAGTGAGCTTAACCTTGGCTCGCAACACAAACATACTTAGACGTTTAAGAACTGGGGCAAGAATATCCTGTCGCATCAATCCGATCAGCCCTTGGCCAAGTGCCTCGGGCAGGTTGGCGATGACCATGGTGGCTAACAACCGGCCTTGGGCTGTGCAATAGCCCGCGAGCCTGGCGTGTTGCGGGCCCGCGTTTAAGATGTCATTGGTAATTTGGCCCTGTAAAAACGAAAGGGCGTCGCTACCGGTGACTTCAAACACAGCCAAATCATCCAAGGGGTAAACCAACAAGGATTTAGGCTGGTTTGCTGCTTTGGATAAAAGCGGAGGGGTCAATATCGGGTGCATAAGTTTCAATCTTTCGTTTTTGAATCGCCGATATACATATTAAACTGTCATACCTATGAGTGCCTTGAATAAACTTCTGCTTTACCTGGTTTTGCCTGTCATCCTTGTGGTGGCGGGTACGGCGGCTACCGCCTATTTTTGGGTGTATGGCGCGCTTGCGTTGCCGACCGAGCGCGTTGATATTTTGGTGCCGCCGGGTTCTACCCCTTCAAGTATCGCGCAGTTAATCAATCAAGCTGGTGTGCCCTTGAATGTGCAGGGCTTTGTCGCGCTCGCTCGATTGGGCGAACTCGATACAAAAATCAAGGCAGGTGGCTATCAACTTGTTCGCGGCGATAGCCCTTGGGCTGTTTTACGAAGAATGGCGCTTGGTGACGTGACGGCGCGTCAAATTACATTTGTTGAAGGCTGGAATCTACGACAAATTCGAGCCGCCTTGGCTCAACACCCCGATATCAAACAAACGTTGGCCCAAACAACGGACTCTGAGCTGCTCAAGCGCGTCGGGATGCTCGGTCAAACCGATTCACTCGAGGGATTATTTTTTCCGGATACATATATTTTCTCGATTGGGACAACGGACGTCGAGTTGCTTGAGCGTGCAGCGCGCACGCAGCAAAAAATATTAGACCGAGCGTGGGCAAATCGAGCGCCTAACAGTATCTTGAAAAGCCCCTATGACGCGCTCATCTTGGCTTCGATTATTGAAAAAGAGACGGGTCAGGCGGCAGACCGCGGCCGCATCGCAGGGGTGTTTAGCAACAGATTGCGCGCCAATATGCTGTTGCAAACTGATCCTACGGTCATTTATGGAATGGGTGAAAACTACACCGGAAAGTTGCGTAAACAAGACTTGTTAACCGACACGCCTTACAACACGTATACTCGCTTGGGTTTGCCACCTGGCCCGATCGCCAGCAGTGGGCGGGCTGCGCTCGCAGCTGCTGTGAACCCAGACAAGCATAACTATTTGTATTTTGTTTCGAAAGGTGACGGCAGCAGCGCCTTTGCGGTAACACTGCCCGAGCACAATAAAAATGTGGCAACCTACATTTTGGGTAAAAAGCCTTGAACACACAGCAACGCGGGCTATTTTTAACCCTGGAGGGCGTAGACGGCGCTGGGAAAAGCACTCACGTGCAATGGCTGGTCGAACAATTAACCGAGCGAGGCGTTTCAGTTGTCTGCACACGTGAGCCCGGAGGAACTGCTCTAGGTGAAAAGCTTCGAGCCCTGTTGTTGCACGAACCCATGAGCCTTGAGTGCGAAACCCTTTTAATGTTTGCCGCCCGGGCAGAGCACCTACAGTCTGTCATTGAGCCGGCGTTACAGGCTGGGCAGTGGGTGGTGTGTGATCGCTTTACCGATGCCACCTTTGCCTATCAAGGCGGAGGGCGCGAGCTTGGAGTCGATCGCATTGCAGCGCTCGAACAGTGGGTGCATCCTGAGTTGCAGCCTGATTGCACCTGGCTGTTTGACGTCCCGCTGGCGGTTGCCCGCGAGCGGCTTGACCGTACGCGCGATCAAGACCGCTTCGAGCAAGAAGCCGACGCTTTTTTTCAGCGTACGCGCGCGGTCTACCTGTCACGTGCGCAGCAGCAGCCAACGCGTATTCAACGCATTGACGCCACACAAACGATCGAACAGATTCGCGCGCAACTGTCGGTTCAGTTAACTCAACTTGTGGCTCAGCGGCGCCTCACATGAGTGCTGCACAGTTTTTTCCTTGGCAAGTTGAAGTGGCTCAGCAGTGGTTGGGTCAACGCGAGCGGTTTGCCCACGCTTGGTTGGTACACGGACTTGCCGGGATCGGTAAGCGCGAGTTCGTTTTTGCAGCCGCCGCAGCACTCATGTGCGAATCGCCCGTTAACGGACTGGCTTGTGGTCAGTGCCTGGCCTGCGGTTGGGTCGCCAAGGGTCATCACCCCGACCTGAAACGGATACGCCCTGAAGTCCTCGCGCTAGAGGAAGGCGCTGACCAAGACGACGAAGAGGGGGGGGAAAGTGCTCCGGTTGCTGAGGCAGCCGGGGGAACGAAGCGTGCGCCCTCGAAAGATATTCGCGTAGAACAGATTCGTAATCTGACGCCTTGGTTCAATAACGCGACGCATCGGTCTGGCTACCGCGTGGCGCTGATCTATCCCGCCGAAGCCTTGACGCATATTTCAGGTAACGCCTTACTGAAGGTGCTTGAAGAACCGCCCCCAGCGACGATTTTTTTGCTGGTTGCCGACGCGCCCGATCGGCTTTTACCGACGTTGTTGTCGCGTTGCAGACGTCTGCCTTTGGCGACGCCCTCGGCGGCAATCGCACAAGCTTGGTTGGCCGAACAAAAAATCACCAATGCGCCTGCCTGGCTTGCGGCCTCGGGGGGTGCCCCTGTATTGGCCAAAAAGATGGCAGAAACGCAGCCTCAGCCGTGCCCAGAGTGGCTCTCTGGATTTGCAACCAGCTTGGAAAAGGGCGCAGGGCTAAACGTTGGACAGCTTGCCGATACGATCTCCAAAGACTCAGCGAGTCTTTGGATTGAGCTCCTTCAGCGCCTAGTCATCGATATGAACCTCAAGGCACATGGGCTCGAGATTCGCTATTTTCCGATGTTACAGAAGCCACTGTCTGCCCTGTGTGCGCGCCTGTCGGTTTCACAATTAAGTGACTTAAGCGACTGGCTGAATCAACAGCGACGGGTGGCCGGCCATACCTTAAACGGCAAATTATTTGCCCATGCGGTGTTGCAGCGTATCGCTGCAGCCTGCCAACTTCGCAGCGCCCAAGGGCGCTAATCAAGGCGTTTAGCTCTGTATGTTTGTTGATTCACACTGTCACGTTGATTTTCCAAAACTCGTCGAGCAAATGCCCGATATTTTGCAGCGCATGCAAACCAACCAGGTGTCGCACGCCCTGTGCGTCAGTGTCAATCTGCCTGACTGGCCCGCGTTGATTCGCTTAGTTGAGCGCCATGAGCCGCTTTGGGCCTCAGTCGGTGTGCACCCAGATTACGAAGATACCGTTGAACCCTCGGTAAGTGACTTGGTCACCCGCAGTACGCACCCTCGGGTTGTCGCCATCGGTGAAACGGGGTTGGATTACTTTCGCTTATCGGGCGATCTAGAATGGCAGCGAGAACGCTTTAGATGTCATATTCGAGCAGCCCGTGAGTCTGGTTTACCCCTGATCATCCATACCCGATCGGCCGCCGAAGACACCTTACGTCTGATGCAAGAAGAAGGGGCCCACGAAGTGGGCGGTGTGATGCACTGCTTTACAGAATCTTGGGAAGTCGCTCAGGCAGCGATGGAGATGAATTTTTATATCTCTTTTTCTGGCATTGTGACGTTTAAGACGGCGACAGCCCTACAAGATGTGGCTCGAAACATGCCTTTAAACCGAATATTGATCGAAACAGATTCACCTTATCTGGCACCTGTCCCATTTCGTGGAAAATTAAACGATCCGTCTAAAGTCATCCACGTGGCTGAAAAAATAGCTGAACTGAGGGGTTGCTCCCTGAAAGAAATCGAAACGCATTCAACTTCGAATTTTTTCAATTTATTCAATAAGATAAAATAAATACTTCATTTAAATTATAGTTTATTACGATTTAATGTTATTTATCATATATTTATGATTAATTATTCATCAATATTATTTAAAGTATAAAATT
>CALFXX010000041.1 GCA_937952975.1 uncultured Alcaligenaceae bacterium | reverse complement strand
TCACCCTGCCTGAAGTTGGCTTGTTCTCAGATGGCACCGCAGTCAAGCAAGTGGGGGTCGAAACGTTTCGCCTGGTTCGCGAGTATGTCGATGACTTTGTCGTGGTGGATACTGATGCAATCTGCGCCGCGATCAAGGACGTCTTTCAAGATACCCGCAGCGTGCTCGAACCCGCCGGGGCCTTGGCCTTGGCCGGTGCCAAACAATACGCCCTCGAACATAAACTTCAAGGTAAAACCTTGGTGGCGATCGCCTGCGGGGCCAATATGAATTTTGACCGCTTGCGCTTTGTCGCCGAGCGCGCCGAAGTGGGCGAGGCCCGAGAGGCGGTCTTCGCGGTCACACTGCCCGAACAACGCGGCAGCTTTCGCCAATTTTGCGAACTCATTGGCAATCGCAGTGTCACCGAGTTTAACTACCGTATCTCAGATGCGCAGTTGGCTCATGTCTTTGTGGGGATACAAGTCGCCGGCGCTGACGAGCCTGAGACAATCGCAAAAAACTTTCGTAAACATGGTTTTGCGACGCTAGATCTCAGTCACGACGAAATGTCTAAAACGCACCTACGCCATATGGTGGGCGGTCGCTCAACGCTGGCCGACAACGAATTGCTTTACAGATTCGAGTTTCCAGAACGCCCGGGGGCCTTAACGCGCTTTTTACAGTCCATGAAACCCGACTGGAATATCAGCCTGTTTCATTACCGCAACCAAGGCGCAGCCTATGGCCAGGTCTTGATTGGCATGCAAGTGCCCCATGGCAGCAAAAAAGCGTTCAAGGCCTTTTTGGACGAAGTCGGCTATCCGTACTTTAATGAGTCCGAAAATCCTGTCTACAAATTGTTCTTGTAGATTGCCTCTTGGCTTGACGTTGAGCGAGCTTTTTTAATGCTTAGCCTTGGGGATAACGTTAAGCGAACGATGGCTGTCGCGCGCGATATCTGTATCGCACGCCTGCGCCTGTTGACTAATCGAACTCGCACACGCTAAAAAACGGCGTGTCAGTTTGAGCAATGAGTGCCGAGCCCCCCAGCGCCGGAAGATTGACCACCGCCGCAGCCTCAGCAACATTGCCACCTAGCTGCTGCAGCAGCTTAATTGCCGCCAGCATCGTCCCCCCTGTTGCAACCAAGTCGTCCACCAAAAGTACGCGCTGTCCGGGCTTGATCGCGTCTTCATGCACCTCGACAGTCGCCTCACCGTACTCCAGCGAATACGGCTGCGCCACAGTCCTATACGGCAGTTTTCCTTGCTTACGAACAGGCACAAAGCCAACATTCAAGGCATAAGCCAAGGCGCTACCGAAAATGAACCCGCGTGCATCAATCCCGACCACCGCATCGAGTCGATTACGCATGTGCCGGTAGACAAACATGTCAATCAACGCACGAAAAGCCCGCGGATCTTGCATCATGGGTGTGATATCCCGAAACATCACCCCCGGCTTTGGCCAGTCTGGAACCGAGCGAATGAGCCCGCGTACCAGCTCTTGGGGGTCTTGATAAGGGATTGGCGTAATCATCAAACAGCACTCCGCAGTAAAAAAACGGTAGAAAACCCAGTAAATAACGTAGCATGCACCGAAGGCGCAGACCCATAGAATACGCTAGCGGCGCCCCAACAGGGCGCCGAACCGTTTAAACTCAAGCCATGACAAGTTCAGAATCACGCCTCAACGCAACATCGCCAATTGAATCGGCGACCTTGGCCTCTGCCCGTCAAACCCTCGACCTCGAAGCGCAGTCGATCCTGGCACTTAAATCGCGTCTGGGCACCGAATTTGTTCAGGCGGTCGAGCTCATGCTTGCCTGCCGGGGTCGCGTCATTGTTTGCGGTCTGGGCAAAACCGGCCACATCGGACGCAAAATTGCTGCGACCCTGGCCTCAACGGGGACGCCGTCTTTCTTTTTGCATGCCGCCGAAGCCGTGCACGGTGACATCGGCATGATCGGCGCACAAGATCTTCTGATGGCCTTGTCGTATTCAGGTTCAGGTCAAGAAATTCTGTCTATTTTGCCTGCCGCCCGGCGCCTTGGGGTCAAAGTAATCGCCTTAACGGGCAACTCGCAATCCGAACTTGCCCGCCTCGTTGAAGTCCACCTCGATGTCGGGGTCGCTCAAGAAGCTTGTCCACTGAACTTAGCGCCCACCTCGAGCACCACAGCCTCGCTCGCCATGGGCGATGCGCTTGCGGTGGCCTGCTTGCAGTCACGCGGCTTTGGCCCTGAAGATTTTGCCCGCTCTCATCCCGGCGGCGCGCTAGGCCGCAAGCTGCTCACCCGCGTCGCCGATGTGATGCGCAGTGGCAGTGCCTTGCCCACGGTCACCGCAACAGCGACAATGTCTGAAGCGCTCGATGAAATGTCTCGCAAAGGTATGGGAATGACCGCCGTGCTTGACCCACAAGGTAAAGTGCTCGGAATTTTTACCGACGGCGACTTACGCCGCCTGATCGAGCGCGAGGGCGATATTCGACGACTGACAGTCACGGCCGGCATGACACCCAACCCTCGGCACATCCGCGCCGACGCCTTAGCCGTTGATGCCGCGCTGATTATGGACAACCATCGACTCAACCATATGCTGGTCTGCGAGGACGATGGCGTTTTATCGGGTGCCGTGCATATGCACGACCTGATGGCCGCTAAGGTTATTTAAGGCTGTGGCACACATGAAACGACCGCCAAGTATTGCTCACCCCGCCGAAGCCTTGATTTTGGCGCGTATTGAAGCGTCGGTGCGCACGCGTCTGGCACGCTTGAAACTCATGGTGTTTGACGTCGATGGGGTACTCACCGACGCAGGGCTCTGGTATACCGAACAAGGCGAAACCATCAAGCGCTTTAACGCTTTAGATGGTCACGGTTTAAAGATGCTGACGGTCAGCGGGATTCAGGTCGCCTTGGTGACCGGTCGTGAAAGCCCGATCATCGCCCGGCGCGCGGCCGAACTCGGTTTAGGTGCGGTCATGCAAAATGTGCGTGACAAGGGGGCTGTTTTAAACGAACTTACCACGCGTTATGGTGTCACGCTTGAGCAAACGGGTTTTATGGGTGACGACCTGATTGATCTGCCTGCGATGCAACGCGCTGGATTTTCAGCCGCGGTTCCCGATGCGCCCGCCTACATCACTCAGGCGGCCCACTGGGTGGCTGAAAAGCGTGGTGGTCACGGAGCTGCGCGCGAATGCTGCGATCTCATTTTGGCAGCCCAGCAACGCCTTGGAGCCTTCTTTCAGCCTGGGCTGCTAGGCTCGGGGCCTGTGCAGTGAAGGTTGCCGAATGAAAGAACGTTTTGCGATTATTGTATCGCTGGTGATCCTCACCTCGTTGGTGATGGGCACCTGGTGGGCTGCCGATTATTCGCAGCGCGCGGTCGAGATCGATCCTCCAGTCAGGCTGACCCACGAGCGCGATCACTGGGCTAAAAAGATTGTGTTGGTACGCACCGATGACAAAGGCCTGGTGATTCATCGGCTCGAAGGTGATTTGATGGAGCATTTTCCAGACGACAAGTCCTACGATGTCATTCGACCCCGGGCGTTCGGTCTCAAAGCCAACAGCCCACTGACGATTGCGACGTCGCGCACAGCCACTGTGTTTGATGAGGGTGATCGCATCGTCATGAAGGGCGACGCCGTGCTACTGCGACTGGCTGACGCCGAGCACCAGCCGCTGAACTTTCGTAGCGATGAAGTCACCATGCTGATTAAAGAGGATCTTGCCTATACTGACCTGCCGGCCATCGCGACGAGCGGGCGTTCGCGAATGAACGGCACCGGCATGCGTTATAACAATGCCACTCAGCAACTAGACGTGTTTAAATCGACTGACGTCGAAATCGCACCAAAAGATAAAACCGCCACCACTGAACCTGCTGCTACACGGCCCAAACGATGATGATTGACCTGCACTCTCACCGCTCGACTCGCTGGTTGCTGGCGTTAGGCTTGTGTGCCTTGCTTGGCCTGGCTCAGGCTCAAAAAAAACCCTCGTCTACTGCAGCGCTGGCGCCACAAGAAGAGCCCAGTACGATGATTTTGTCAGATACCTTGCATTTTGACGATGTCAAAAGAGAAAGTACCTTTGCTGGCAATGTTGTGATGACGCGCGGTTTCATGACCATGAATGCAGATACCCTTCAGTTGCGCGAAGATGCTGAGGGCTTTCAGTATGGCACCGGAACAGTCAAAGCGGGCAAGCGCGTCTTCATTCGGCAGGCGCGCCCCGAGGTCTACGAGGTGCTCGAAGGCGTCGGCGTACGCGCTGAATACAACGGTAAGTCCGAAACCTTTGACCTAATCGGCCAAGCAGTCGTGACACGTTACATTTGCGGCCAACATTTTGATACCGTCAGTGGCGAGCGCGTGCGCTACAGTCAAAAAACTGACGTCTACGAAGCCTTTTCTGGCCCAGACTCAGCCAACACGGGCGGACGAGTGCGCTCGGTCGCACAACCCCGCGCACGAGCCGATGCAGCCGTTGCCGAGTGCAAAGCAAAAGAAGCCGGTCTACCCGTGCCACCACCAAGCCCCACAGCTGCAAAGCCAGCGGTGACACCTGCAGCGGGCTCGCGACGTCAACCCGCGCCCGCTCGCCCTTAAGTTTCGGTCACATGCAAACAGCAAACGATGCAGGCTCTGCAGCACCCTCAGAACAACTGACCCCCGGACGACTCAGTGCCACAGGCCTGAGAAAGTCTTATGGCGGACGCATGGTGGTGCAAGACGTATCACTGTCGGTAAACAGCGGTGAGGTCGTCGGCCTGCTTGGCCCGAACGGCGCAGGCAAGACCACCAGTTTTTACATGATTGTGGGGCTCGTTGCAGCCGATGCGGGGCGCATCGAAATCGACGACACCCCGATCAGCAGCATGCCAATCCACCAGCGCGCGCGCCGTGGAGTGTCTTACCTTCCGCAAGACGCCTCTGTCTTCAGGCGCCTGACTGTTGAAGAAAACATTCGTGCCGTGCTTGAGCTGCAAATCGATCAGGACGGTAAAAAGTTTTCAAAAGCGATGATCGAACAACAGCTCGACTCGCTGCTCGAAGAGCTACAAATTACACACATCCGGCGTAACAGCGCGCTTTCGCTTTCAGGTGGAGAACGCCGCCGCGTCGAGATCTCGCGCGCGCTCGCCACCCGTCCGCGCTTTATTTTGCTAGACGAGCCTTTTGCCGGCGTTGACCCAATCGCAGTGATCGAAATTCAACGGATTGTGCGTTTTTTAAAAAGTCGAGGCATCGGCGTCTTAATTACCGATCACAATGTGCGCGAAACGTTGGGTATTTGTGACCGCGCGTATATCATCAGCGAAGGTAAAGTCCTCACGACCGGCAAGCCTGAAGACATCATCAATGACGCCTCGGTGCGCAAGGTTTACTTAGGTGAACATTTCAAGATGTAAGTGCCTGTTTAAGGCTGAGGCTTGCGCCCACGCAAGCTTGTGTAAAAAATATGTCTTCAAAGTGACATAAATATGCCTTTTCGCTTGATTTCTTGAGCGAACTGACTAAACTAAAACTGTTATCCACTCAAAACGAGGTCAGCCTAGACGCCCTTTTCGCGCATTCGCGCACCCCTTCACTTTCTTGGAGAGTACGCTATGAACCTAAGCATTATTGGTCACCACTTAGACGTTACCCCTGCAATACGTGAATACATCCACAGCAAAACAGCACGCGTTTTGCGCCATTTCGACCACGTGATTGATATTCAAGTCATGCTCTCGGTCGAGCCTTTGAAGCACCGGGCTGAAATCACTCTTCATGTTCGAGGTAAAGACATCCATTGCGAAGCGTCTGCCGAGAATCTCTATGCCGCAATCGACTTACTGATCGACAAAATTGATCGCAAGATTATTCAACATAAAGATCGCACCCAAAATCACCATCATGTCGCAGCCAAGCGCCAGCTTTTTGAAACGGCTTAAGTTTTAGTTTCTGGCGGCATTCCGCCCTACAGCCCCCACGCCAGATCTTACTGGCTGGGGGCAAGTTTTTTTTGCACGCCAAATACTGCATCATATAATCAGCGCATGAAACTTCTGTCACGCATCTTGCCTGCTGAAAACATTCTGCTTGAACTGGCGGTGACCAGCAAAAAGCGCGTGTTCGAACAGGCTGGTCTTTTGTTTGAAAACCAGCATGGGCTCGAGCGCGCTGCCGTCTACGAAAGTCTGTTTTCGCGAGAACGCCTAGGCTCGACAGGGCTCGGGGCCGGAATCGCCGTGCCACACGGCCGAGTGAAAGGTTTAAAAACCTCGGTGGCTGCGTTTTTTAGGCTCGCTAAACCGATCCCTTTTGAGGCGCCCGACGGTTTGCCCGTCAACCAACTTCTTTTTCTGTTAGCGCCCGAGGGCGCTGCGCAACAACATCTAGATATACTAGCCGAGGTTGCACAATTATTTTCAGACGAAACCTTTCGTCTGGCCTTAGCGCGCGAAACCGATCCGACCGTAGTGCATCGCTTGCTCACGACGGGTTTAGTTTAAATACTCGAACGCGCCCTCGCTTAACCCCCCGCCACGGAGTCGCTATGCTGACGGTGCAGGATTTGGTAAACGACAATCTTGAAGACATCCCCTTTAATTGGGTTGCGGGTCAGTCGGCAGCAGACCGTCGAATCCCAGACAACGGCATGGCCGCCGCTGATCTCATCGGCCACCTTAACTTGATTCACCCCTCGCGCATCCAAGTGTTTGGGCGCGAAGAAATGGCTTACTACACGCGCTTTGACTCGCGCCGGCGCGTACACCATCTTGAAGAACTCTTGGCTGGCGGTGTTCCCGCCATCCTCATCGCAGATGGCTTAACCGCGACCGACGACCTCATTCAAGAATGCGAACGCAATCATGTTCCGCTTTTGATTACCGCAGTACCGGCCGCTGAACTCATCGATTTACTGCGTATCTATCTCAGTCGTCGCCTGGCGCCGGTCACGACCGTGCATGGCGTTTTTATGGACGTACTCGGTTTAGGCGTATTGATTACAGGTGAATCCGGCCTGGGCAAAAGCGAGTTAGCGCTTGAATTAATCTCGCGCGGCCACGGCTTAGTCGCCGATGATGCAGTTGAGCTATCGCGCACCTCTCCCCATGTCATTGACGGGCACTGCCCAGCGCTGCTCCAAAACATGCTCGAAGTACGCGGTTTGGGGCTACTCAATATCCGAACAATTTTTGGCGAAACCTCGGTGCGTCGAAAAATGAAACTCAAATTAATCGTGCACCTTGTGCGCGCAACGGCTCAAGACAAATTTGAGCGCTTGCCGCTGCAAGACATGACCCAAGAATTGTTGGGCTGCCCAATTCGTAAGGTCATGCTGCAGGTTGCAGCAGGTCGCAATTTAGCCGTACTGGTCGAGGCGGCAGTACGCAACACCATCTTGAAACTACGCGGGATCGACACCCTGACAGAGTTCATGGAACGTCAGGCTGCCGCTATTGCGCAGGGCAACACTTAAATGGGCGCGCTCAACGTCGTCTTAATTACCGGCATCTCTGGCTCTGGCAAGTCGGTGGCGTTACGCATGCTTGAAGATGCCGACTACACCTGTGTCGACAATCTACCGGTGCGCTTTCTGCACGAGTTTATTACCTCGCGTCGCGACAACCCAGGCGAACGCATTGCCGTTGCAATTGATGCCCGTTCAGCCGATGAACTCGGCGAACTTCCTGAAATTATCGCCGCACTACGTGCGAGCGATACGCAGTTGCGCGTCGTCTTTCTTGAGGCGACCGATGGAACCCTGCTGCAGCGCTACGCTGAATCGCGGCGCCGTCATCCTCTGTCAGATCGCATGCGAAAAAAGGGCAAAGTGCTCTCGCTTGAAGACTGTATTGCTCAAGAGCGCGAGCTCTTAGACCCACTGCGCAGTCAGGGACAAGTGATCGACACCTCTGGACTCACGCCCGGACAGTTGCGCGCATGGGTGCGCGACTTGGTGCAAGCAGACCGTAGCCCCTTGGTGCTGACCTTCGAGTCCTTCGCCTTTAAAAACGGTGTGCCGCGCGACGCCGATCTGGTGTTTGATGTGCGTTGCCTGCCCAATCCGCACTACGACCCAAGCTTGCGTCCGCTGACGGGTCGCGATCAGCCGGTAGCCGATTGGCTGGCGGGCTTTGACGATGTGCGCCAGATGATTTCCGACATCGAAGGCTTTATCCGGAAGTGGCTGCCACGCTATACAGAAGACACTCGCAGCTACTTGACCGTGGCGATTGGTTGCACAGGCGGCAAACACCGCTCGGTCTACGTAGTTGAGGCTCTCGCACGTCAATTTGCTGAGCACTCGCAATTGCTGGTGCGACATCGCAATCAGCCTGGTCTGAGTTAATGCGCGACACCGTCATCCGCGTTGGGCGGTTGGTGTGTGTGTGCCTCGTGATCGCGCTGCTTGCGGCCTGTGCAGGTGGAGCAAGGCGCGGCGGGGGCTATTACTTAGATGACGGCCCCGATGCCACCCCTCCGGCTAACCTTGATGCTGTGCCAGACGCCGTACCAAAAATCGAACCGTTTACGCCTAGCACCAGCAAGCCCTATGTGGTGTTTGGCAAAACGTATACACCAGACATTAGCGGCGGCCCATACAAAGTACAGGGGCGTGCCTCTTGGTATGGAAAAAAGTTTCATGGCAACTCAACCGCCAATGGTGAGCGCTACAACATGTACGGCATGACCGCCGCACACCCAACCCTACCTTTGCCCAGCTACGCGCGCGTCACCCGCGTTTCAAATGGCAAAAGTGTCGTGGTGCGCGTCAACGACCGCGGCCCTTTCTTAAACGACCGTGTCATTGATTTGTCTTATGTCGCGGCTTACAAACTGGGCATGCTAGGCCCGGGCAGTGCAGAGGTCGTCGTTGAGCGGATTACGGCTGAGCAAATCAAAAACTGGCAGTCGGCACCCGCAACACTCGAGATTGCGACAGCTAACAGTACACCTGCGAGCGCGTTCTCTGGCAGCCAGTCTGCGGCAGACACCAAACCGGCCGTCAGCCAAACCGCGCCCGCCAAAGACATTCAGACGATCGCACCCATGGCTGTTGCGGCGGCATCCGAAACAACGCCAGCTGCGGCAGCAAGCGGCGCCTCTGCTCCGTTGTCACCGTCTGTCGACCAACCGGCTCGGCCAGTTTCACCGGGGAGCATGTATTTACAGCTTGGTGCCTTTTCAGATGCTAGCAAGGCGCAAGCCCTCGCGACACGTGTTTCAAATCAGATCCCTCCGAGCTTGGGCGCCTCAGTTCGGGTTGAGCAAACATTTAATAATTTGCACCGTGTCAGGATTGGCCCCTTTGCGAACCGAGAGGCCGCGGTGCAAGCTGTCGATCCTGTACAAACCTCAACCGGCATGGCGCCAAGTCTGTCGCCTCCTTAAGCGGACTTGCGCGAGAGCGCGCGGGCGTAAAGCGTATCGCGGGGTAAGCCTGTGGCCTTTGCGGCGATCCGTGCGGCGTCACGTACCGACACCGCTTCAAGCAGGGCATCAAGCCATACGTCAATCGCCGCGCCGCCCTCAAGCTCGAGCTCGACACTTGTCACCGCTTCGGGTGCAGACACAATCACTACATATTCACCCTGCTCACGATGAGAGTCTGCGGCCAACCAATCGGGAGCCTGAGCGAGTGGCATGCTCGCCAACTCTTCAAACCGCTTCGTGAGCTCGCGTGCAAAGGCCACGCGCCGCTCGGGGCCCAACACTTCGAGCAAATCTTGCACACTGTCGATGATGCGATGAGGCGCTTCATAGAAAACAGTCGCAGCGGGTAATTGGGTCCAGGTACGAATCCAGCGCTGGCGCGCCATCGTTTTCGTTGGCGCAAACCCTGCAAACACGAAGCCAGGATGCGCGTCCGTGGTCACGCCAGTGGCCATCAGCGCAGCGATCACCGCGCTTGGCCCAGGCAGAGGCACGACCTTTAAGCCCGCAGCGTGAACCGCTTGAACCACACGCCCCCCAGGATCACTGACTGCTGGAGACCCCGCGTCTGACACCAGAGCCACGCGCTGACCCGCCGCTAAACGCTCGACAATCCCTGCTGCCGCGCTGGCCTCGTTGTGCCGGTGTACGGCGATCAGCGGGGTGGTGATCCCCCAGGCATCCATCAGGGTACGGCTTGCGCGGGTATCTTCCGCTGCGATGACATCGGCACGATCTAAAGCCTGCCAAGCGCGCAGGGTCAGATCCCCCAGGTTACCAATCGGAGTGGCTACAACATACAAAGCATGGGTTGGCCAGAACTGGGCGTCTACGCGCTGCCCGACGCGCTGCCAGGCATCGGGCAAATCTTCGGGCAGGACAGGTTCGGTCATGATGCAACACGAAAGTGATGAATTGTGTCAGTGTAGTCCGCTTGCCGGCAGACGTCCGACCTGCAGGTCAATCCATGCCCGCCCGACCTCCCGGCGCGCCTCACCAACAAACACCCTAGCCTATGATTTCCGATCACCTCCCGCTTGAGCCCTTGTTTTTACGCGCGCAACAGGCCCAACGGCAAGCCCTGCAGGCACGCAAGCGCAAACTTGCCAGGCAAGCCCGTGCCAAGCCTGAGCGCGACAACAGTGCCCTCGAGCGACGGCGCTCGACGCGTCAGCAAGCAGGTGACCGCTATGAAGAAGCCGCCTGGCGCCTGGTGGAGCAGGCAGGTTGCCAGTTGTTAGGGCGGCAACTCACCTGCCCGCTGGGCGAGCTTGATCTAGTGGTGCGCGAGGGCACCCAATTGGTGTTTATCGAAGTACGGCAGCGCACCTCAACGCGCTTTGGCGGGGCCGCGGCAAGTGTGTCAAGGGCCAAGCAGCAACGCTTTTTACGTGCCGCTCAATGGTGGCTACCCACGCTCGTGCGCCGTCATTTTGAGCACCAGATGCCAACCTATCGCCTGGATGTCATCGCCTTCGAGCCCAACGGCGCGGTCTGGTACCGCGATGCGGTTCGCCTGTCTCAGGATAAATGAGATAATGCAGCATTCACAGCTTTCGCCAACATCATGGATCTCGCTGCCAAACTGACCGCTCATTTCGAAGACCACATCGCTGCGACTCAACGCAGTATGGTGACCCTGTCGGCCCCGCTTTTGCAGGCCATTGATCTTTGCTTTGGCTGCGTCACGAACAACGCCAAAATGCTTGCTTGCGGCAACGGCGGTTCGGCCGCAGACGCGCAACACTTCATCGCCGAGCTGGTCGGGCGCTTCGAGCGTGATCGCCTGCCACTTGCTGGTGTGGCGCTCAATACCGACACCTCGATTTTGACCGCTGTCGGTAATGACTACGGGTTTGACCAGGTTTTTGCGCGACAGATCACGGCGCTCGGGCAACCTGGCGACGTGCTGGTCGCAATCTCAACCAGCGGCAACTCGGTCAACGTGCAACTCGCCATCGAGGCAGCACACGCGCGCGAAATGAAAGTCATCGCGCTCACGGGCAAGGGTGGTGGCACCATCGGCAACTTACTCCTCCCCACTGACGTTCATTTGTGCGTTCCACACGAACGCACGATGCGCATTCAAGAAGTTCACATTCTTCTGCTGCACCTGCTGTGCGATGGCATTGACACGTTATTACTCGGAGAACCCGCATGAGACTGCTTGCCCCTTTTGTTCGCCCCCTCACACTCTGTTTAGCCATTGCTGGTACAGGCGCTCTGTTGCCAGGCTGCGTTCCACTGATGGTGGGTGGGGCTGCCGCCACGACCGGCATCGTTGTTGTCGATCGACGCACCGTAGGTCAGCAGGTTGAAGACAAAACGATTGAAATCAAAGTCGCAGGCTCAATACGCTCAAAGTTTGGCGACAGCGTGCGTGTCAACACCACGAGTTACCAAGGCGTTGTGTTAGTCACGGGTGATTCGCTGGGTAACGACCGCAAAGCTGAAATAACTGAAATTGCCAGTAAAACCCAAAGCGTGAAGTCAGTCTCTAACCAAGTCAACGTTGTCAAAGAAACCGCCTCGTTTGGCGAGCTCAGCAACGACACCTGGATCACCTCTAAGGTCATGACAACGCTGGCGACCACCAACGAAATTCCTTCGCGCACGATTGTTGTGGTCACAGACCGCAGCGTGGTGTATCTGATGGGCTTGGTGACGCAACGCGAGGGTGACCTTGCCGCGGCAGCAGCCGCTCAGGTCAGCGGCGTCAAACGCGTAGACAAACTATTCCAAGTGATCTCGGCGGCTGAAGCAAACAAACTCGATGACGCTAACCGTGTGTTCAACAAGAGCAGCAACAGCAACACAACACCCTTAGGTGAGGCCCCCGCTGCTGCGACGCCATCCAGTGGCGCTGGTGTTGAAGTGATGCCGGTGAAATGAAAAAGCTATTAGCGGCAGCAGTGCTGGTCGCTTTCGGGGGGCTGGGCATCTGGCTCTTCGCCAGCCCGCTCGCGCAGGCGCCCGAGGTCACGTTTTCAACACTCTCGGGCAAGCAGTTAAAGATGTCTGAGCTGCGAGGCAAGGTTGTACTCGTCAAGTTTTGGGCAACCAGTTGCGTCACGTGTGTCGCGCAAATGCCTGCCAATATCGAAAATTATGACAAGTACCATGCGCAGGGCTTTGAAATCGTTGCTGTAGCGATGCAGTACGATCCGGCCAACTACGTCATCAATTTTGTCGAAACTCGCAAGTTACCCTTTACTGTTGCCTTGGATACGGTTGGGCAAGTGGCGCGGGCGTTCGGTGACGTGAAGCTGACGCCTACGGCTTTTCTGATCGATAAAAACGGTCAAATTCTCAAGCGCTATTTAGGCGAGTACAACAAAGCAGAGTTTCGCGACACGCTCGAAAAGGCGTTAGCGGGCTAATGGGTTCGCCACGCACTACAATTATTCAAATAATTCTGACGTCCGTCTTCCCTCAACACGCTTTTACTGTTGCAAATGCCCTATGACCAGCCAGCCTCAATCCTCACAGATGCCCCCTGAAGTCGTTGCAAAGGTTCTCTCTGAAAGCTTGCCTTACATTAAGCGTTTTCATGGCAAAACCATCGTCATTAAATACGGTGGCAACGCCATGACCGAAGAGGTCTTGCAACGCAGCTTTGCCCACGACGTCGTGTTGCTCAAACTCATTGGCCTGAACCCCATTGTTGTCCACGGTGGTGGGCCACAAATTGACGAGGCACTTCGTCGTATTGGCAAAAAAGGCACCTTTATACAAGGGATGCGCGTCACCGATGCCGACACCATGGAAGTCGTCGAGTGGGTGCTAGGCGGTCAAGTGCAGCAAGATATCGTGCTCATGATCAACGAAGCCGGCGGTAAGGCTGTGGGCCTAACCGGAAAAGACGGCTGTTTGATACAAGCTAAAAAACTGCTGATGCCCAACAAAGATGATCCGTCCAAGCCGCTTGATATTGGCTTCGTAGGCGACATTGAGCGCGTCGAGCCCGCGGTGGTCAAAGCCCTGCAAGACGATCAGTTTATTCCAGTGATCTCGCCAATCGGCTACGGCGAAGATGGCCTGGCCTACAACATCAATGCCGATGTGGTCGCCGGGAAAATGGCCGAGGTCTTAGGCGCCGAAAAACTGCTGATGATGACCAACACCCCAGGCGTGCTTGATAAGGATGGCAAGTTGATGCGTTCACTGTCTGCCAAGACAATCGACGCCTTGTTTGCCGATGGCACGATTTCGGGCGGTATGCTGCCAAAAATCTCATCCGCGCTTGACGCAGCGCGCAACGGTGTGAAATCCGTTCACGTGGTTGACGGCCGTGTACCGCACTGTTTATTGCTTGAAATCTTGACCGACCGCGGGGTCGGCACCATGATTTCGTCAACTTAAGCGCCAGGTGCCTCGACTGCGGTTTCCTCAGCATCCTCCGGTGCGCTCGCGCCGGGCGGGTGTGCACCGGCCTTTAAACGGCGGGCGCACACTTGCAGGCTCAACGCAAAAAGCGCAGCAGTCACCGGTTTGGCTGTTTGACCTCGACAATACGCTACACGACACCTCGCACAAAATTTTTCGAGAAATCAATCTCGGTATGACCGCCGCAGTCATGGAGAGCCTAGACCTTGGTGAAGCCGCAGCAAGCGAGCTTCGCACCCGTTATTGGCGGCGCTACGGCGCCACATTTTTTTTTTAATGACACGGCGACCACCGAGATCTACACGCTTTTTTGCAGCGCAGCCATGCTTTTGATGTCGCCCCGTTAGTCAAGGCCGAGCGCGGTCTACGCGCGAAGCTCAACCGTTTGCCCGGTCGAAAAATTTTGTTCACCAACGCACCGTTGCATTACGCGCGGGCCGTACTCAAGCATTTAGGGATTCTTCGCTGCTTTGATCAATTATGGGGCATCGAGCAAATGCAGTTTCATGGGCGCTTTCGACCCAAACCCTCAGTGGCGTTGATGAGATATATCCTTGCACACGAGGGGATTCACCCAAGACGCGCGGTACTGGTTGAGGATACGGTCGAAAACCTGCGTAGTGCGCGCAAAGCGGGTCTGCGCACGGTTCATGTCTTTCATCCTGGTTCGCCGTTTGGCCGTGGCAAAAGCGGGCGACCCAATTTTGTCGACTTGCGGGTAAACTGCGTAGGCGATTTATTGTTACAGAAGCGGCCCTTGCAAGGCGTATAAGCCGCGCCCGATTTATTTCTAATCCTTCATGTTGCGCGAGATGACCATGTCAGCCAAAACAGGCGAACGCAAACATCAGATCCTGCAGATGCTGGCAGAGATGCTCGAGCAACCCAGAGCGGCTCGCATTACCACGGCAGCCTTAGCGGCTCGTCTGCAGTGCTCAGAAGCAGCTCTATACCGACACTTTGCCAGTAAAGCGCAAATGTTTGAAGGTCTGTTTGAGTTTATTGAAACCACCATTTTTACCTTGGTCAATCAAATTGTCACAGGCGAAGCCAATGGTGTCGAGCAAGCACGAAAAATAGCGGTGATGCTGGTCACGTTTGCCGAGCGCAACCGTGGCATGACTCGGGTACTCAGCGGCGACGCACTGGTCACTGAAGACGAACGGCTGCAAGCACGCGTCAGCCAGATTACCGAGCGCATTGAAAGCACGTTTAAACAATCGCTACGCAGTGCAATCACGGGCGGCACGCTCGCGCCGACCACTGAAGTGACACCCATGGCAACGCTACTCACGCACTGTGTCTTAGGCAGCTGGCTACGCTTTGCGCAAAGTCGTTGGCAGGCAACGCCTACCACTCACATTGATGCCCAATTGCGGCTGATTTTGGGCCAATAGTCAACAAACCGGTTGACCCACTGCTGCGCTGGTTAAGCGCAAAATCTCGGCCTTGCCCTAGATCGCGCACGCTGAGTGCTAGCTCTTCAGTCGCCCGCGACGCGTGAGGCACATACCGGACACCCCGGATCGCGCTGCACACGCACTCGGTGCCAGTCCATCTCGAAGGCATCAAGTATCAATAGCTGCCCCTTCAAAGACTGCCCAACCTGCGCTAACACCTTAATGGCCTCGGCAGCTTGCATGCTACCAATGATGCCAACCAGAGGCGCAAATACGCCCGTCGAGGCACAGCTCACGGCCTCAACGTCTTCGGCCTCAGGAAACAAGCAGTGGTAGCAAGGGGCAGTCGGGTCACGCGCATCAAACACGCTGATCTGGCCTTCAAATCGGATCGCAGCGCCCGACACCAAAGGCTTATTGTGTTTGACGCAAGCGCGATTGACCGCGTGACGTGTCGCAAAATTATCAGTGCAATCTAGCACCACATCGACCTGCGCGATCTGTGCATCAAGTGACTCAGCATCCATGCGCGTGGTCAGCGTCTTGACAACAATATCCGGGTTGAGAGCGAGCATCGTCTCACGACCCGATTCGGCTTTTAACTGACCCAACCGACTCGTATTGTGCAAAATCTGACGCTGTAAATTGCTGATCTCAACGGTATCGTGGTCAGCCAAAATAATAGTGCCCACACCGGCCGACGCAAGATACATCGCGGCCGGCGAGCCTAACCCGCCAGCACCCACCACCAGTGCGGTGCCCGCTAGCAGCTTTTCTTGCCCCTCGATTCCAAACTCATCGAGCAAGATATGTCTGGCATAGCGTAGCAATTGCGCATCGTTCATTTGCTACTCGCAGCACCCTCGCTTGGCTGAGCCGCAGTCACAGCCTTGGGGCGAGCAACAGCCTTTTGCAAAGGCTTGCCATCCAAGTAGTTAATCGCTTGCTGCAACTGAAAATCTTCAGGCGCACCAAACGTAAACATCTTGGTAGTGTCGGCCAAAGGAGGCTCATCAACGGTGCCTTTGACTTCGGCTTCGGTTTGACGATTACTGAGATGACGCTGCAAATCGGCTTCGCGCGGCACTCTGAACAGGTCACCCTCAGCCGTGTCGGCCACCACCTCGTCGGGCATAATGCCGGTCGCCTGAATCGAGCGGCCCTTTGGCGTGTAATAACGCGAAGTAGTCAATTTGATTGCAGTGTTTTCAGAGATCGGCAAAATCACCTGAACTGAGCCCTTGCCAAAGGTACGGTTACCCATAATCGTCGCACGCTTGTGATCTTGCAGGGCACCGGCCACAATCTCAGACGCAGAGGCAGAGCCCACGTTCACCAACACAACCATCGGTACCGTTTTTACCCAAGCTGGCAAACCAGACAGATAGTCAGACTCGCCGCGCGCATAGTCTGATGCGACCGCAAGGTACTTATGCTTTGAGTCGGGCACTCGGCCATCGGTAGACACCACAAGCGTGTTGGGCTCGAGAAACGCAGCCGATACACCAATGGCGCTGTTCAATAAACCACCGGGGTCGTTACGCAGATCAAGAATCAAAGCGCGCGGGGCGCCTTTAGCGCTCAGGTCTTTAAGATGACGAACAAGATCCGAACCAGTTTTTTCTTGAAACTGCGCAATACGCACATAACCAATATTGGTGTCGAGCATTTTGCTACGGACACTGCGCACGCGAATCGTGTCGCGAATGATTTTGATCACCAAAGGCTGCGCTTGACCTTGCCGAATAATAGACAAGGTGATCGGCGTTTTAACCGGGCCGCGCATCATCTTGACCGCTTCGGTGAGCGACAAGCCTTTGGTTGACGTGTCATTAATCTTTGAAATCAAATCACCCGCACGAATACCTGCACGCGCCGCTGGCGTGTCCTCGATGGGCGAGATCACCTTGATCATGCCGTCTTCTGTGCCCACCTCGATCCCCAAGCCACCAAATTCTCCTTGGGTGGCCGTTTGCATTTCTTTAAAAGCATCAGCATCCAGGTAGGCCGAGTGCGGATCAAGATCGGACAACATCCCCGCGATCGCACCATCAATCAATTTTTTATCGGTGACGGGTTCGACGTAATTGTTTTTAATCGCAGACAACACATTTGAAAATTGTCTTAACTCATCGAGCGGCAAGGGTGCGCCACGCTGCGCGAGCGCGGTGATCCCCATGCTCAGCAAGATGCCGGCGACGATACCAACAGATACCAGACCAAAACCACGTATTTTGCGAGTGCCCATGCACGTTCCTGAGTTAAAAACTATTGAAGCCAACCACTTGGAGCCGCGCCGCGTTTCTTAGCGCGCCAAAAGCTGAACGGGGTCAACCGCTGACCCACGATGCCGTATCTCGAAGTATAGGGCCGAATCCACCTGCCCACCGGTACTACCTGCAAGGGCAATCGTCTCGCCGGTTTGAACCTCATCACCAATTTGCTTAAGCAAACTTTGGTTATAGGCGTAGACGCTTAAATATTGCTGCCCATGATCAATGATGATCAAATTACCAAAACCACGCAACCAATTTGCGTAAACCACTGTACCCGCCGCTACAACCTGCACCGAGGCACCCTCCGTTGCACGCAACAAGATCCCGCGCCAGACCCCGCCCTCGGGGCGATCGGTGCCAAAGCGTGCCATCACCTGCCCCTTAAGCGGCCAGCGTAAACCTGGCTTGAGGCCCGCCCCGCCAGCGCCCGATGAAGTAGCGCTCTCGGCTGAGCGCGCAGGCGCTGCGGCAGCCGCCTGTTCTTGCGCTTCCTGGCGCTCTTTGGCGCGGCTTGCCTCTTGCGCCTGGCGCCGCGCTTGTTCGGCCTGCCGGGCTGCTTCGGCTTTGCGAGCGGTCTCGGCAGCTTCAGCTTGACGCGCAGCCTCAGCAGCCTGTCGAGCAGCCTGCAACTGCCCGGCAAGGTCATCGACTAGATCAGACAGACGCTTGTCGTCTCGACCAAGGGCCGCGGCTTCGGCGCGTTGGGCCTGTAACTGCCCCTCAATCCGAGCCAACACCGTTGCGCGTTCTTTTTTTTGCACATCCAGTAGATTTTTTTGTTCGGTGGTTTCTTGCACTAAACGCACGACATCCTGCCGGCGCAACTCGGTTTTAGCCTCAAGCTCGGCGAGGCGGTCGATTTCTTTTTTTACCGCAGCAACCGCAGCCGACCGCGCCCGCGAGATGTAATCCAAGTAGATCAAATCGCGACCAATCTGCTGAGGGTCATCTCCTGATAACAGAGCGGTCCAGGGAGACAAACCGCTTGAGTACTGCTTGCGCAACTGGTTAGATAACTCATCACGCCGCATGACCAGTACGCCAAACTGTCGTTTGAATTGAATTTGCAATTCGTCGAGCTCAGCCTGCGCTTGGCGCAACTGGGTGCCCAACTCGCCCAAACGCCGCGAAATAACAGAAATGGCAGCCTCTGACACTTGTAGCGCATCGGCTGCTTCTTTGCGCAACCCCTCACGCTCATTGAGTTCTTTTTGTAAGACTTCAATACGCGCGCGCAACTCGACACGCTCGCGCTCGGCCTGCGCTTGCTTGGCGGCGATGTCTGCCGTGGCGGCGGACACCGTGCCACCGACCGCTAACCCAATGAGCGCCGAACACAGCCACCGACTGAGCTGGCGCATGGGTTTAATCCTTTTTTGCCTTACCTTGCGCCGCAACGGCTGCCATCGCTGCCGCAATTTCAGCTGGATCCCCCAAGTAGTAATGCCGAATCGGCTTTAAATCTTGATCGAGTTCGTAAACCAGCGGCTGCCCGGTCGGAATATTGAGGTGCACAATGTCGTCATCTGACACGCCATCAAGGTGCTTAATCAACGCGCGCAGGCTGTTACCGTGGGCGGCGACAAGCACCCGTCGACCGGCGCGAATGGCCGGGGCGATGCTTTCGCTCCAAAAGGGTAAAACGCGTGCCACCGTGTCTTTCAAACACTCGGTTGCAGGTAATTGCTCAGGGGTCAGCTTGCTATAGCGTGGGTCAAAGCGCGGGTGACGCTGATCGTCTAAGGCGATTGGATTGGGCGCGATCGCATAGGCACGACGCCAAATTAACACTTGCTCATCGCCGTATTGCGCCGCCATTTCGGCTTTATTGAGCCCTTGCAGATCACCATAATGCCTTTCGTTCAGGCGCCAGCTGTTGTGCACAGGCACGTACATCGTGCCCATCGCATCTAACGCCAACCACAGCGTACGAATCGCACGCGTCAGCACCGAGGTATACGCCAGATCGAAGCCGAACCCTTTTTCTTTCAGTAATTCGCCCGCTTTGCGGGCTTGCTCGCGACCCGCCTCAGTTAAATCGACATCGGTCCAGCCGGTGAAACGATTTTCGAGATTCCATTGGCTTTCGCCGTGACGCATTAAGACTAATTTATACATGGCTGACACAGGTTAAAGTGTGAAGGAAGACACCATTTTATAATTGTCTGGCGCGTCACGCCCACCCTCCCCGATAATTTAGGGGTTAACCGTACTTATTTGGATACACCGTGGATTTTTTCTTTAATCAAAACAACCTGCTTTTGCTAGCTGTTGCGCTCACTTCTGGGCTGGCACTTGCTTGGCCGATGATCCTGCGCAGCCGCGCCGGCGGGGCAATTTCAAGCACCGAAGCCGTACAAATGATGAATCATCAGCATGCGGTGTTAGTGGATATTCGTCCCGCTGAGGCCTTTAACGCTGGTCACGTGCCGCAAGCTCGCAGCCTTCCCTTAAGCGACCTCGAGAAAAAAGCCGGCGCCCTACCCAAAAACAAACCCATCATTGTGATCTGCGATATCGGCCGTAGCGCGATCGGCGCAGCCACGCGCTTACGCAAGCTAGGGTTTACTGAAGTTGTCACCCTCGATGGCGGCCTAAAAGCCTGGATGACCGCCGGACTGCCTGTTACTGCCAATAAAACTGGAGCCTGACCATGCCTAAAGTTGTGATGTACACCACTGGCTATTGCCCCTATTGCTCGCGTGCCGAGATGTTGTTAACCCAACGTGGCGTCACCGAAATCGAAAAAATTCGGATCGATGTCGATACTGAACAGCGCACCCTCATGATGGAGCGCACGGGTCGACGTACCGTGCCACAAATTTACATCGGTGACACCCACGTGGGCGGCTTTGACGACTTGTCAGCGCTTGACCGCGAAGGCAAGCTGATGCCCCTGCTGAACGGCTAACTCAACGTCGCCTCATTACTTCACCCCCCTTCTGTTTTTAGAGAGTCACCTATGTCTGACCAAAACGCTCAAGCCGATCAAGCACAAAATCCAAACGCTCCTGTTTTCAACATGCAGCGTGTGTACCTCAAAGACTTATCGCTTGAGATGCCCAATGCACCAAATATTTTCCTTGAACAAGAGGGGCCAAAGGTTGAGGTCGCGATCAATGTTGGCGGACAAGCGCTCGCCGACACCGTCTTTGAGTCGACGATCACGGTCACAGTCACAACGCGTATCGGCGATAAAGTTCTATACCTCGTCGAAGCCACGCAGGGTGGGGTCTTTGAAATTGCAAACGTACCCGCAGAGCAGCTTGATCCGCTGATGGGCATTGTGTGCCCGACGATGCTCTACCCCTACCTGCGAGCAAACATTGCCGATGCGATCACGCGCACTTCCTTGCCACCGCTGCACCTGGCCGAAGTCAACTTTCAAGCGCTGTTTGAACAGCGGATGGCAGAAGCAGCACAAGCAGCTCCGGCGTCTAATGGTAGCGACTCTGGCCTAATCTTGCCTCCCGGCATGACTCGCCAGTAGTTTGCGCAGCCCCACCCCGTCTATGTCGACGCCTGAGGCCTCGGTGCAACAGCACGTTGCGGTGCTGGGCGCAGGGGCCTGGGGAACAGCCCTGGCCTGCGCGGCAACCAGGCATGCACCCACCGTACTGTGGGCACGTGACGCCGAACTCGCGCACACGATTCACACGCAACACCTCAATGCGGGCTACCTTCCTGCGATCCAACTGCCCGAAGCGTTAGTGTGCACGGCGAACTTGCAGCAGGCCCTTGCGCACGCTCAACGTGGCAGCGCGCAGGGTTTGCTCATTTTGGGCGTGCCGCTTGCGGGGTTGCGGGCCTTGTGCGTGCAACTGGCCGAGCAACTAGCGCAAACACCGAGTCGGCTCGCGGGCATCATTTACACCTGCAAAGGGCTTGAGGCCGACAGCGGCCAATTGCCCAGCGAGGTAGCCTTGTCTGCGCTCAAGCCGCTTAGCGCTGTTCCCACGGGGGTGCTCTCTGGGCCATCCTTCGCGCTCGAGGTCGCGCAAGGGCTCCCGGTTGCCCTCACGATCGCAAGCGCAAGCACCGCTTTGCGCCAAGCCGCCATTCAAGCGCTACACGGCGGCAATATTCGCGTGTACGCCAGCAACGACGTCTTGGGCGTCGAAGTAGGCGGTGCGCTCAAAAACATCATGGCGATTGCCTGCGGCGTAGGCGATGGCTTAGGCTTAGGCACCAATGCGCGCGCGGCATTAATTACGCGCGGCCTCGCCGAAATGACCCGCTTCGGGGAAGCCCTTGGCGCAAAAGCGGCAACCTTTTCGGGGCTCACAGGCTTAGGTGATCTGGTCTTAACTGCAACCGGAGACCTCTCGCGTAACCGACAAGTTGGGCTAGCAATTGGCCAGGGTCAAACACTTGACTCCTTGCTTGCGTCGGGACTCACCGCTGAGGGCGCACGTTGCGCGCGTGCCGTACGTGAGCGGGCGCGAAGCTTACAAATCGACATGCCAATCACCGAAGCCGTTTGCAACGTTTTATTTGAAGGCGTCAAACCCTTAGATGCCGTTACCCGTCTTTTGTCGCGTGTTGCGACCACCGAATAAATGCCACTTCGCTTCTTGTTCTTATTGATCGCGCTGCTTGCACCTCACGCCTGGGCCGCCTGGCCTGCGGATCGACCGCTTCATTTAATCGTACCGTTTCCAGCCGGGTCGTCACCCGACCTGCTGGCGCGCCAGGTCGCCGACCCCCTGGGCAAAGCCCTCAACCAAACCGTCGTGGTCGAAAACAAACCAGGCGCGGGCGGAAATTGGGGTACACGACTCGTTGCCCGGGCCCCCAATGACGGCTACACCCTGCTGTACACCATCAATGGTCCGTTAGTGACTGCGCCTACGCTTTACCAAAAGACTTTAGGATATGACCCCAAAACAGACCTTGCGCCGATTAGTTTGATCGCCACAAGCCCCAACGTTTTAGCGGTGAGCACAACGCTTCAGGTTGACACGGCGGCAGACTTTGTGAAGCTAGCAAAAGCGCAACGCGCTGCCTTGAACTACGGCTCGGTTGGTGCAGGCAGCGCAGCGCATTTGGCAATGGAGCTATTTAAACAGCAGGCCGGCATCGATCTACTGCATGTGCCTTACGCGAGCTTTCCGCAGATTACGACCGCGATGCTAGCGGGCGACATTCAAGCGAGCTTTATGGTGCCCGCCATTGCGATGCCCCAGGCAAAAGAGGGCAAGCTCAAGGTGCTTGGAGTGACCAGCCTAGACGCCTCGGCCTCATTGCCCGGAGTCTCTCCCTTAGCTGCGCAGGGCTTTAAGGGCTTTGAAGCGATTTCGTGGCATGCAATGCTGGCACCTGCGGGTACAGACCCCGCAATTTTGCTTAAGCTGCAGCAGATCCTGGCTGAGATGATGACCGCCCCACACATTCAAGAAAAATTTTCCTCGCAGTATTTTTCAGTGGTCGGTTCAAACGCGCAAGTTCTGCGGGTGCTGATGCAGACTGAAAAAAAGCGTTGGGATGAAGTGATGTCGCGTTTAAATTTATCGTTAGATTAAGCAACTCGCCCCTTTAATTACCCAGGCGACTATTGTTTTTGCGACGTTGCGAAGCTGGAGTTGAACTGCCGAGCTTGCTCTACACGCCACCGACATAGCCCTGTTGACGCCACGCCTCGAACACAACAATTGCGACTGCGTTAGAGAGGTTCAAACTACGTTGCGCGGGCAACATCGGTAGACGGACTGTTTGCTCGGGTTGAAATAACGCCCGCTGCTCGGGCGTGAGGCCCGCGGTTTCACAACCAAACACAAAAACGTCATCAGCCTGCAGCGCGATTTGTCCGACCAGTTGGGTTGCTTTTGTTGTAATCGCAAAGACCCGCTCGCGGGGCGCCCCAGTCGCGGCAATCGCCAAGGCAAGGGAGTCGTGCACCTGTACGGGCTGCCACTCGTGATAATCAAGACCTGCGCGCTTCAAACGCTTGTCATCAATCTCAAACCCGAGCGGTCGCACCAAATGCAGACGCGCGCCCGTGTTGGCGCACAAGCGAATGACGTTGCCCGTATTGGGCGGGATTTCAGGCTGTACAAGGATGACATCAATCATAGGCATCATTTTGCCACGTGCGCGGCGTATGAGCGGCTGCAAGGCCGATCACCCCTGCGGCGCCCGCACTCAACAACGCGCGGGCGGCCGTATCCATCGTGCTGCCAGTCGTGACAACGTCGTCAACGACACCGATCCATACGCGCGGTAAAGCGCTTGCGCATACGTATAGGCCTTGGACACTGTTACGGCGCGCCCGTGCGTCAAGCGTCTTCTGTGTGCTGGTTTCTCGGGTACGCCTCAACCAGTTGTGCTGCAAAGGATACCCACTGATTCTTGCAAGCTCACGGGCCAGTTCGCCCGCGGGGTTAAAACCGCGACGCCTAAGCGCGCTTTGGCTAGACGGAATAGGCACGAGCGCGCTCAATTGCGCGTGCTGCGGGTCACCAGCGGCACGAGCTTGCAAGCGCGCCCATAAGAGCCGCGCGAACAGCCCCGCATAGGCCAAGCGTGCCCCCTCTTTAAATCGCTTGATCAGCATCGCTCCGGGGTAGGCGTACCCGATTGCGGCGACAAGACTCGAATGCGCTGGTGGGTGACGCTGGCAGCGCCAACACAGTGTGGCAGACGCCTTGTTTGACCAGTCGCCTGCGTCTGCCGGGGCTGCTAAGGCTGCCTTCGCTGCGGTCTTGGAGAGGTTAGAGGGCGCCCCTGAGGCGGACGATGGTACCAGAGCCTCCAGGCACGCCGCACACCGAGCGCAGGCGTCTAGGTACTCAACAAGGTCGCTCGTGCATCCCGCGCATACATCCCCGCCGCGCGCAGCCAGTCCGCATAACGGACACGCAGCTGAAAGCCTCTGCAAAAGTTTTCGTTGAATAGAGTACATTTTGTTACCTTTGTTTTGTGGCGCATCCGACATTCTGGTGTCGAAGCCTCTTTCTTTGCCCCCACTACGCTCATAATGTCCACCCCAAACACACTCCCGCTCAACGCCGCTCACGTCGCTTTACAGTTCGGCCGACGGGGCGATTTATCCGCAGCACAGTTTTTATACGGCGAGATCGCGGGGCGCATGGATGAGCGGCTTCGGTTGGTGCGCCTACAGCCCGAACACATCCTTGACGCTGGCTGTGGCGCAGGACAACAAATTGCGCTGTTACATAGCCGCTACCCCACGGCACGCTACGTCGGACAAGACCACACCGCGGCGCTCTTAGGTTATGCGCAGCAAGAGGCAAAAAAATATTTTTTGACTGGCTGGCGACAAAAGCTCGCGCAATGGCGTGGCGCACCCGCTCAAACACAATGGCTAAAAACTGACCTGGCGGACACTAGCCTGCCACCCGAATCACTTGAACTTGTTTGGTCGAATTTAGCCTTGCATTGGCACGCTGCACCGCACGACGTTTTGCAAGAGTGGGGGCGCATTCTGAAGGTCAATGGACTCGTATTTTTTTCATGCTTTGGGCCTGCCACGTTGCAAGAGGTACGCACGGCCGCGCAACAAGCAGGTCTGCAGACGGCGACTCCAAGCTTTGTCGATATGCACGACTTTGGCGACTTGCTGATTGAAAAGGGCTTTGCTGATCCGGTGATGGATCAAGAGGTTCTGACTCTGACCTACGCCACGCCAGAGAAGCTGCTTGCAGACGTTAAAGCGCTGGGCGGCAACCCCAGTATTGGACGGCGCCCCGGCCTGTTGGGGCGCGACCGCTACCAACGCTTACTGGCAGCGCTTGAGACACAACGTAAAGGCGACGGCCGCTTACACCTGACCGTTGAGGTCGCCTACGGGCACGCCTGGCGTAGCAGCACGCTGCGCACCACACCTGGCGAAACCCGCATCAGCGTGAGTGCCATCACGCGAGGGGGCCCTACGCGTTAACCAAAAAACGCCAAATATGCCTTAAACCCCATGTACGTGGCCAAGCCAAACAAGAGGTAGGCGAAAATCCGCTTCAAGGTTTTAACCGGCAGATTATGGGCCGCGCGAGCACCAATGGGGGCAAGAAAGACACTGAACAGCGCCAGCACAATCAGCGCTGGCCAAAAAATGTAACCGACCATCGTAGGTGGCAAACCGCTTATCCCCCAACCCGACCACACATACCCAATGGTATTGGCCAACGCAATCGGAAATCCCAAGGCCGCCGAGGTGCCCACTGCCTGATGCAAGGGCACGTTACAGAAAAGCATAAACGGAACGGAGATAAAGCCGCCACCCGCACCCACCAAGCCTGAAATAAAACCGATCACCCCACCCGAGGCCGCCGTGCCAACCGGCCCCGGCATCTGACGCGAGGGCTTCGGTTTTTTGTCTAACAGCATCTGAAATGCCGAATACGCGACAAAAATTGC
>CALFXX010000040.1 GCA_937952975.1 uncultured Alcaligenaceae bacterium | reverse complement strand
GTAGATAAAGTTGGGGATGACGTTGCGATATTGCCCCGGTACTTCGCCTGGGCCGTAAGAATTAAAAAAGCGGGTTTTAACGATCGGTAGACCGTAGTGATGCCAGTAAAAATTGCAATACAGCTCGCCCGCCATTTTAGAAATTTGATACGGCGTGGTTAAGTGCATCGACACAAAGTCTTCTTTGAGCGGCAAAGGGGCTTGAGCACCATAGATGGCACAACCTGATCCCGCGTACACAAAGCGCTTTAAGCCACTTTGCAATACGGCATATTCAAGCATTTTGACCGTGCCTAGTTGGCTCACCAACAGGTCTTTTTCTGGGTAATCAACCGAGTTTTGATTAGCAAAAAACGCAGCCAAATGAAAAATGTAATCAGGCTTTTCGTGAAAAACTCTTTTTAAATCAATGTCATTGGTGATGCTGCCCTTCACAAACAGCACATTAGGCAGGTTTGGGATGCTCCACTCGTACGAGGCCGAGAGGTCATCCAAAATGATCACTTTTGCAGCCCCTGCCTCGGCCAAGGCGCGTGTCAGATTGCTACCAATCGCACCTGCTCCGCCGGTGATCAGAATGGTTTTGTCTTTGTAAGGCTGAGAAACATTCACGCTGCGCACCTCTTGCACGATAAATACCCAAGATGGCTGAATTGTAACGGTTTCGACATGCCGAGTTCGAGGGCGAAAAATATGACGCTGTTGATAAAAAACAGGCCGAAACGGATTAGGTTTTTGAAAGAATCAAATTAGCGTGACGCTATTGAGAACAATTCAGCTAAATAAACTTTATCCGCTTGGCTGCAAAAGCCACCATCCTCAACAAGAGCCATCCATGTTTCCACCTGGATATGTTGGTTTCGCCGTAACGGCGCGCACGATAGCGTATCGGCACTTCAAGGATCTTAAGGTTCAAGCGCGCTGCGCCAAACAGCAAATCAAAATCCCCAAATGGATCGAAGTCACCAAAATAGGCTCGATTCTTTGCAATTCTCTCGTAATCGGATTTCCAAAGGACTTTTGTTCCGCAAAGGGTATCTCTGATCGATTGGCCCAAAAGCCAGCTAAACGCCCATGAGAAAAATTTATTTCCTACCAAATTTGCAAACCGCATTGCGTCGCCCTCCATTGGATATACAAGGCGGACACCATTGACAAACTCTGCGGCCCCACTCTCCATGAGTGAAAAGAAACGGGGTAGATCTTCGGGCGGGACCGTGATGTCGGCGTCAAGGATCATTAAAATATCACCCGTTGCAAGGTCAAACCCCGCCCTGACAGCATCTCCTTTTCCGACACCAGGCTGTTTAATTAATTTGCAATCACACTGCGGGTTGGCCTCGATTGCCTTCTCAATCGCCTGATACGTGTCATCCGACGAATGGCCTTCTACAAAAATAATTTCTGTTTTAGAACCCATCATCGGGATACGCGCAATGAGTTCGTCGATATGACCCGATTCATTTCGAGCCGCAACGATTACCGACACGCTAGGTCGATCAATCGCACGGTTCGGCGCCTTTCGCGCAACCAAGAAGTTCGCGAGTGAAAGGTGGCGAAAAGGGAATAACTTACCGAGATAGCGATTAACAAAATTTGAGAGCAAGGGAACTTGTACTGGCGCAGCAATTTCACCCCAAGCCCGTAGAGGTTGCAAGCCTGCAATCTCTAGCAAATTATGCATATCTTTAGGTGTTAGCCAGTTTTGAGGCAGCCTTGGCTCGGTCAGCTTAAACATCTCGCCAAGCGCTAATGGAACATTCCATAAATGACTATAAAAATTGAGGATGATCCTAGTATGGGGTGTGCAATATTTTTGCAGCTGTTCTAATAGCGCTTGCACGTCCCAAAGCTCGTTGACTAGCTCGGAAATAACAATAAACTCAAAAGTGCGGTCGCCAAGATCAATATCTTGGGCATCAGCCACGATAAATTCTAGTGTGGGATAGTGCGATTTAGCTTTCAGTACCGCGACACTTGAAAAGTCGACACCCACTCCAACCGTCGGCTGAAGACTGGCTAGCAAGTCACCTCGCCCACATCCAATCTCTAAAACCACAGAGCCTGATGGTACTAAGTGCGAATAAGCTTGATGTATTTGCTTGCGGTAATAATTGGAGATCCAGCGAGGCTTGTTTTTGTTCGTTCGGTCCCAATACGCCTGCCGTTGCAACTGGTACTGTTTCGCCTCATCCTTGAACGTGCCCATTGTTTCTCTCTTTTAGTGCCAAGATTTGCTGACGGCGCGTAGATAGGCCGGTGTGGCTTAATGACGCCAACTTCAAGACCGATGTAGCCTAAAAATTAACAACATCAGATTCTGACGGAAATTAAACTAAACTTGACCCAGCCTCTCAAGGTGTGATTTTCTCACATCATCTAGTAAGCACAACAAAATACTCACTGATGAGTCACTATTTTGAGATTTGCTTACAATGACAACAGAAGTATCACCTTAAAATCACTGTGGAAAACAGTCCGATTGGCCCTCAACCTAACTTTGACTCGCCGAAAGCTTATTAGTAGCCGAACAATTGGTTGGGCTGTTTCCATTGCTTTATTACTACTAGGCTTTTCGATCGTTTTTGATTATGGCGTCAGCTACGACGAATATGTGAACCGCCGCAATGGCGGTGTTTCGTTAAATTATATCCTCGCACTTCTCGACACAACATTTAAGGTGTCTTTTCAGTCTGCCGACCCTGCTTTGGCGATGTATCGGATACCCCTAGAATCCTATCAGGATCGGGACTACGGCGTCGCCTTTGACTTGCCAGCCCTGATTTTGGAGAGAATGTTTGCAATTAACGACGTATTTCATCAGTACGTATTTCGTCATATCTTGACTTATCTACTTTTTCTTGTCGGGTGTTTGGCTTTATATAAGACGATTCTCTTTAGATTTTCAAGCCATGGACTAAGTCTTTGCGCCATCGCGATGATGGTTTTAAGTCCAAGGATCTTTGCTGACAGTTTCTACAATAGTAAAGATATTGTTTGTATGGCAGCTTTTGCGACTGCTACATATGCAATGCAAAGGTTGCTTGAAAAGAAGGATATCTGGTCTGCCGCAGGCTTTGCTGTTGCCACTGCGTTTGCAATAAACACTCGTATCATTGCAATTATTTTTCCGGCTGCATTGGTAGTAATTTTTTTGATCGGTTTACTAACAAAAAAAGCGCCTCTTAGAGTGTCTGTTTTGCTCTTTTATTTAATTGGTGTCGGGCTATTTACAATTGCTTTCTGGCCGTGGCTTTGGAGTAACCCAGTCGATCACTTTGCTTTAGCCTTTTCTAATATGTCAAAGTTTCGATGGGAGGGGTGGGTTTTATATTTAGGAAATTATTATCCTGCCTCAGATTTGCCGAGACATTATTTATTAACTTGGATTTTAGTCAGCACGCCGATCGCCTACACCTTACTTTTTTGCGTTGGTGCAGTGCTGATTATTCACAGGGTGATTTCAAATAAATTAAAAATTTGGATGAGTTCAACAGAGTTACAGGATCTAATTTTTTTAGGTATATTTTGTAGTCCTCTTTTGTATGTACTAATCAAACGGCCAGTAGTATACGATGGTTGGCGTCAGTTTTATTTTATTTATCCAGCCTTTATTTGTATCGCAATGCGGGGGCTTTACTGTTGGATCAAGCCGCACAATCTTTTAAAACCTATTCGAGTCATCATATTTTCATTTCTTCTTGGGACGATGGCCTACACCGGTCATTGGATGATCAACAATCACCCTTTTCAAAATTTATATTTTAACGCACTGGCCCCTCGAGGGGTATCGCAATCATTTGAATTTGATTATTGGGGCACTACTAACTTGCACACTTTGCGGCACCTGTTGCAGTATCAACCTTCGGGTACCCTACGTATTTGGCCTTTAGGAATTACTTCGCTATCGCAATCGCTGGTCTTATTAGATGACACTGAAAAGAAGAGGGTAGAAATCGTTACAGACCCAAAGGATGCAGACTTTAGCGTGACTAACTTTAGGTTTATTACTCCCAACCAACGCGAGTTGCTTAATCAATCCGATTGGCTGAATATTTATGACCTCATTGTTGACAAGCGCGTGATTTCAAGCGTTTTCCAAAAAAAATAATGTTTTACAAGCGCTGATATTCACCATGACAGACCCTTCTCTCAATTCAGTTGGTGTACCGACACGATACAGACCTGATTTAGATGGTTTGAGAGCCATTGCTGTTGGACTTGTGATTGGGTTTCATACGTTTCCCAGTATCTTTCCTGGCGGTTTTGTTGGTGTTGATGTTTTCTTTGTTATTTCTGGTTATTTAATTACGAAGATCTTGCTCTCGAAGATTGAAAAAGGTGATCTAGGTATTGCTCACTTTTATAGTCGAAGAGTGAGGCGTATTTTTCCAGCGCTCCTTTTATTACTAACAACATGCTACGGCGTTGGATGGTTTTATTTTACTGGCCCAGAATTTCAGCAGCTCTCAAAACATATTGCTAGTGGTTCATTTTTTATTTCAAATTTTACGTTACTAAACGAGGCTGGATATTTTGATCCCTCGGCAGATAGCAAACCTTTACTTCACTTATGGTCTCTAGGCGTTGAAGAGCAGTTCTATATTTTTTTACCTTATTTTTTGTGGCTTTGTACCAAATTTCGACTACCCCTCAATATTGCCATTCCGATCGTCCTTTTCATTTCTTTTTTTTGCAACATATACCTAAGTATCTATTCGCCCGACGGCGCTTTTTTTCTTCCACAGGCGCGTTTTTGGGAGTTATTGATCGGCTCATGGTTTGCCGTAGTTGAGAGATCACCGTCCCATCGATTACAGGCTACGGCACGTTCATTTCAAAGGCACTTGACCGCAAATTTCGCTGGCGGGATCGGAGCGCTTGGTTTGCTGTTAATTGTTAGCAGCACTTGGTTGCTAGACGCAACTCATGTTGCCTTAGTGAGTGGTTGGGCATTCATTCCGTGCCTTGGCACATTAGCGTGTATTTTTGGTGGTACGCATTCTTCTCTAGCCACTAGGCTCCTCTCTAATCCAGTGTTTGTTTGGTTTGGAAAGATTAGCTACCCGCTGTACCTGTGGCACTGGCCGATCCTCAGTGTATTAGCCCTTTTTGAAAATGGGCGGCCCTCAGTCACCCATAGGTGTGCCGCAATTGTCTGCGCAATTGCGTTAGCCTACCTCACGCATATCACGGTTGAGCAGTTGATGAGATACGGGGCCCATGCCCGCCTAAAGGTGACCATATTGCTAGGTAGTCTGTTGGCACTCGGGTTGTTAAGCTCACTAACCTCCCTCAACGGGGGTCTTCCAAACCGTTTTTTTGCCAAACATTTTCTCAATATTTCAGCTGCAGTCGAAGACTGGTCTCCAAATAAAGAGCTTCTCTTGCGAGAGGATCTTGGACCACCGCTCTACGCCAACTCAACTGCGCCCCCTCAAATCCTCTTTGTCGGTGACTCGCACATGGAGCAGTATGGTCCAGCGATTGCCCATCTGACGTCTTTTGGCGCATTACCGCCCGCTGTTTTTCTTACGGCTGGTGGCTGCCCACCAATACCGAATGTTTATGAAAATACAATGCCCTATTGCCCCAGCTTTATAAAAACTTTCGATCATTTACTTGCTGCAAATAAAAGTATTACAAAAATAGTCATTGGCGGATGTTGGAATTGTTACTTTATCAATGAGCGACAGTACCCGCCTCTTGCGCGACACAAATTTAATTACTTCTATAAAGACCCATCACAGACGGCTCCGTTTCGAAATGGTAATGGCGCCGATCTTGCGCTGGCTTCACTTGAATCTTTGCTCAAAGACCTGAGTTCAAAATATGAGGTTTTTTTGATTTTAGATAATCCTCTAGGGGCGTCGTTCAATCCTTCAACGATGGTACGCAATCGCCTAGATATCAATCACCAAGATGCGCTGTCAGAAACGACTCCGTATGACCAGTCGCAGTCAGTGCTACATGATCAGCTTGGTCGGTTAGCACTGCAGTTAAACGTAAAAATTATTGATCCTAACAGCGTACTATGCGAGGGATCGACTTGTCTGAGACTAAGTTCGGACAAAAGACCACTATATAAGGACGACCATCACCTTAGGCCCTTCGCCGCAAAGGAATTAAGTAAGATATTTACACCCTTAGTCCAGAATTAATGAAATCGCATCAGTGTATTGCCTTGTTGTTTGAGTAAATCATCTGATATTTTTTATCAGTTTACTTTGCGCCGTATCCAAGGAATCAGTATTTAATTAGCGTGGTCTTTGACATGAATACTCGAGCGCTCAGCATGACACTTCCGCAGGTAATTTGGCACGTATGACTACAAGTCGTTATCGCCCAGATATTGATGGCTTAAGAGCAGTCGCAGTCCTCGCTGTGCTGAGTTATCACGCCTTTCCTGAGGTTTTTGCCGGAGGTTTCGTTGGCGTTGATATCTTTTTCGTGATTTCTGGATATTTAATTACTAAAATACTTTTGGCACAACAAACATTAAATCATTTAGATTTTATTTATTTTTAT